>NZ_NFJE01000005.1:0-225936 GCF_002159695.1 Collinsella sp. An271
GAGGGCTATATCAAGCTCAACTTCTTCAACCTGTTCTGGGTATTCATGGTCTGCAGCGTCATCGGTCTCGTGCTCGAGATCATCTGGCACATGACCGTGGTCGACCCGGACCGCGCGGGGCTGCTCTTCGGCCCGTTCTCACCAATCTACGGCGTGGGTGCGGTGCTTATGACCGTCGCGCTCAACCGCTTCTACCGCAAGAGCTTCGTCATCATCTTCTTGGTGAGCGCCGTGATCGGCGGCGTGTTCGAGTTTGCCGTGAGCTGGTTCATGCAGACCGCATTCGGCGCCGTCGCCTGGGACTACACGGGCCAGATGATCTTCGGCATCATCCCCGACCCTATCGCCATGATCGCGCAAGGGCGCACGAGCACCATGTTCGCCGGCATCTGGGGCTTTCTGGGCCTCGTGTGGATCAAGCTGCTCCTGCCGCGCCTGCTCCAGGTCATCAACCTCATCCCGTGGAAGGCGCGCTACTCCCTCACCTCGCTGTGCGCGGTGCTCATGCTCGTGAACGCCGTCATGACGCTGCAGGCGCTTGACTGCTGGTTCGAGCGCGTGAGCGACATCCAGCCGTCATCGCCGGTCGAGGAGTTCTACGCGAAGCATTTCGATAACAGCTACATGGAGCACCGGTTCCAGAGCATGACCATCCATCCCGACGACTCGAGCCGTATCGACACGTCGACGCCGGGCGAGGTCATGCAGCCGAGCGCATAAGGGCGTGCCCGCCCGCCTCTCCGAAGGAGCGCGAGGGGACCGAAGGCAGCTTGGCCGACGGTCCCTTAAGCGGGTCGCTCGATCTCCGTGACGCACTCGTTTTTGAGGGTTCCCACGAGCGCCTGCAGCGCGTCGATGACGCGGGGGCGGATATCACCTCCGATGAGCACGAGCATGATGTCGTCGCCAACGGAAAGCTCGCCCTCGTTCAACCAGGCTCGCACATAGCCGATGCCCGGCATCTCGCGCGCCGCGGCAAGCGCCGTCTCGACCTTGTCGCGATCGTAGGAAAACGTCATGCCGCCGACCTTGCGACCCGCCTCGACGCCGTCCGTCTCGCACGCGCGCACCTGCGCCTTGGGCGTTTCGCGAACCGTGCCGTTATGGATGAGGTACATGCCGCAGGAGCGGAAGCTCGGGTCGTTTTTCGCCTCGGCAAGCCATGTATCGATCGAAGGCATCTGGTGCGCCATGGGAGCTCTCCTCACATCGTCGCGGAAAACGTTTCTGCCCTCCTTTGTTCCCACGGGAGCCCGTGTGTAAACGACTCGTAAGGAGCGCAAACGGGCGATTTGCACGAAAGCGCCCACGAACCGCCGTGCGCGCATCGGCCGCGCCGTAATTATTTTCATAGGAGAGGCCCGCGAAAGCTTATTTTCATTTTACGGACCGCTTAACGATATAAGCAGGTAGAGCCCCTATCTTTGACAGTGCCGGCACCATTGCCACCACGAAAGAGGGGAATCGATCATGTCTACCTATGCAGAGCGCGGCGCCACGGGGTCGCAAAAGCTCATGGTCTTCGTCCTATCCATGTCGCTGTACGGCCTGGCAACGCTCATCTCCGAGCTGATTCCGTCGGTCCAGATCGGCATCGTCGAGCTGTCGGTCGAGTTCTTCCTGTTCATCCCGCTGACGCTCGCCATGCTCTTCGACCCGCTGTCGGCCGCGCTTGGCGCCGCGACGGGCGAGCTGGTGTTCTCCGAGATCATGCTCGGCCAGTTCGGCGGACTCGGAGAGCTCGAGAAGTTCCTGACCGTCACCATCGCCGTCTACCTCGCGGGCCTTATGGTGCGCGACCCCAAAAACATCAAGCAGGTCGCCCTTGCCGCCATCAGCGGACCGGCCATCCAGCTCGCCATGAGCGCAGTGGTCGACATCGTCAAGGTCCAGGTCGCCGTCGACGACTTCGAGGCGATCCCGGGCCTTCCGGAGTCCGTCTTTGCCACCGAGGGCTTCTCGTTTCTGAACGACCTGTGCTTCTCGGGCATCCTGTTCTGCCTGCTGCCCACCATCTTCTTGGTCCCGAGCCTGTACGGCAAGATCGAGCCGCTGCTGGGCTGCAAGCCCCGCACGGCGACCGATGATGCCGCGCCTGCCCTGAGCGGACGCGTTGTCGCCTGGTCGGTCGTCGGCTTCGCCGTCGCCATCGCAGCCGCCTGCATCTCCAAGGCCGGCATGTCGATCATCGAGTGGGAGGTGGATTGGGCGGAAAGCCAGACCGCTGTTCTGGCCGGCATCGCCGTCGCCGCCGTCGCAGCCCTTATCGTCGGCTTCTGGGCACGGCGCAGCGCCCAGCTCAAAAACGCGTAAGGCGGGCGCCCCGTGTCTGCTGTGACCCTGCGCGACGTCAGCTTTACGTATCCCGGAGCAGCAGCCCCGACCCTCCGGCACGTCGACCTGGACGTGCCGGAGGGCGACTTTCTCGCCATCATGGGCGCGAACGGCTGCGGAAAGTCCACGTTGTGCAAAACCATGAACGGGCTGATCCCGCAATTCATCGTCGGCGACCTCAGCGGCTCGATCACCGTGTGCGGCGTCGATGCGGCCCGATCTCACATCGGGGATCTGGCGCAGCGCATCGGATACGTCTATCAGGATTTCGAGAACCAGCTTGTCCGCCCCACCGTCATCGATGAGGCGTCGTTCGCATGCCTGAACTACGCGTTCGACGATTACCTGGAGCGCGGCATGAGGGCGCTCGAGCTCTGCGGCCTCGCCGACCGCGCCGACTCCTATATCTGGCAGCTCTCCGGCGGCCAGAAGCATCTGCTCGCCCTTGCCGGAGCCATCGCGCTCGAGCCCGACGTCATCGTCCTCGATGAGCCGGTGGCGCAGCTCGACCCCTATCACGCCCGCCAGACCTATGAGGTTCTGCGCGACCTCAACGAGCATCATGGCAAGACGATCATCGTCATCGAGCACCACACCGACTTCATCGCCGACTACTGCACGTCGGCGGCGCTCATGCATGACGGCGCCATCTCATGGAACCTGCCCGCCCATGAGGCCCTGCAGCGCATCGAGGACCTCGAGGCGAGCGACGTGCACCCTCCGCAGATCGCTCTCGCCGGACGCGCGCTCAAGGAGGCGGGCGCCCTGCACGCCGCCGCGCCGCTGCCGACTACGGTCGAGGAGGGTTTCGCCGCCTTCTCCACCATCCCCTTCATGCCCTCTCCCCGCTCAAAGCGCAAGGCGGACGAGCCCTCGCGGCCGATGCGAGACCGTCCGATAGTCGAGTTCAGGAACGTATCGGTGAGCTACCGCAGCGTGAAAGGAGAGCCGCACCGCGTCTTCGACGGCCTGGACCTCACCATCCGCCGTGGGGAAAAGGTGGCGCTCGTGGGTTCGAACGGCGCAGGCAAGTCCACGCTCCTGAAGCTCATGTGCGGCCTCATCAAACCGCAATCCGGAGAGATCCTCCTGGACGGCACGCCCACGCGCGGCATGGGGCCCGACGAGCTCTCCGAGCAGCTCTCGCTTGTCTACCAGAATCCCGAGCAGATGTTCATCAAGGACTCCATTCGCGCCGATATCGAGTTCGCCATGCGCGCCCGCGGCGTCAAGGATGCCGCCGAGCGCACCGACGAGCTCCTGGAGCGCTTCCGCCTCAGCGATCTGGCCGACCGCGACGGACGGCTCATGTCCGGCGGCCAGATGCGTCGCGCCTCGCTCGCCATCGGCATCGCGCTCGATCCGCCCGTGCTGCTGCTCGACGAGCCGACCGCGAATCTGGATATCGGCACGCGGCAGGAGATCATCAGGCTCGTCGCCGACCTGCGCGGCGTGACCGACACCGTGGTGATCGCGACACACGACATGCAGCTCGTCTGCCAGTTCGCCGACCGCATCATCGTGCTGTGCCAGGGAGAGATCATCGGCGACGGCACCCCGGACGAGATCTTCATGGACGCAGGCATCGTGGAGCGATCGGGCATCAGGCCTCCGGAGATCTTTGCCATGGGACAGGCGCTCGACAGCACCGCCGCCTGCTACACGCTCGATGACTTCTTGAGCGGCTTTCCCGCATGGCGCGCGCGCAACGGATCGAGCGCATCCGACGGTGCGGCGCCCGGAGCACCGGGTGCCGCAGGTACAGACGATGGGAAGGGTTCAGCATGATCGAGAAGATATCCGAAAACGTCATGGACAAGGTGTCGATTGATTTTTTGCGCGACCAGGTGCTCAAGAATGCCTACGGCAACGACGACACGCCCATCGCCACGCTCGATCCGCGCGTCCTGTTGCTGTGGTACCTGTTCTTTGGCCTCGTGCCATGGTTCTTGAACGACGTCGCCGTCCTTTTGGGCATGTTTGCGTTCACCGCGATCACCACGCGCATGGCCCGCGTGGCGCCGCTCGTGCTGTTCGTGTTCGCCCTCGGCGTCTTCTCCCAAACCGGCTACATGTTCGTCGCCTCGCTGCTGTTCGGAGGCGACCTCTCCACGCTCGCCCCGCTGCTGGTGCTGACCCTCAAAGTCGCCACGGTCTCGCTCGCGAGCATCACGGTGTTCTCGGGGCTCGACCCCGACAGGCTCTCATGCGGCCTTCTGTGGTTCGGTTGCCCGGAACGCCTGTCGTTTTCCATCAGCTTCGCCTACCGCATCCTGCCCATCCTCATGGAAGAGCTGCAGAACATCCTGCTTTCCTACCGCATGCGCGGGCGTGCGCCGGAGCATGACACCGTCATGGGCAAGATCCACTGGATCGTCTACCAGGTGAAGACCATCGTGCAGTCATTCTATCCGCTCATGCTCAACACCGCGAAACGCTCGCGCACCACCGTCGAGGCGCTCGAGCTCAAAGGATACCGGTACGCCTCGACCAACATGAAGGTGCTCAAGATCAAGCTCTCGACGCTGCACGCCGGTCCTCGCGAAGCGCTCTTCGCGGCCGTCAGCGTCGCATGGGCGGCCCTGTGCTTTGCCGCCCCGCATATCCTGGAGGTCCTCTAAGTGATCATCGATTTTCACACGCATGGAAAACTTGCCAAATACCTCGAGTTTTCCCCTGCCTACACAGACTGGCTGTTCGGGGCCGCGCGACGCGCCGGCCTTGATGCGCTCTGTCTGACCGAGCACTTCAACACCCAGGGCTTTCGCCAGGTTTACGCCGACATCTCGTCGCGCTACCCGCGCGAGGGCGACGCGTTCGATGTCAACGGCCTGCTCGTGTTCCCGGGCATGGAGGTCGATATCGCAGAGGGCGGGCACACGCTGGTGCTTGGGCCGATGGAAGATATCCTGAGCTTCAACCTCGCGCTCGAGCCGCACAAGGCGAAGGGCTCCTTCCTTCCGTTTGACGAGCTCGCTGCCGAGGTGAAGCGGCGCGACCTGCACTTTGGAGCAGGCCATCCGTTTCGCGCGCCCGGGCACATCCCTGAGCTTTCCGACGAGCAGCTGCATGCGTTCGAGTTCGTGGACCTCAACGGCAAGGATCTCAGCCACGACCGCACGCGCACCGTCGAGAAGACCTACGCGTTTGCCCAGAGAATCGGCGATGTCCCGGTCGTGTCGGGCAGCGATACGCACCAGGCGTTCCAATACGGATGCGTCACCACGCGCATGGACGGCCGCTGCACGACGTACGACGAGCTGTTCGAGATGGTCAATGCGCGCGCATACCAGATCGAGCTTGCCGACGACCTGGAATTCCGCGTGCTCACCGCGGCCACGCTCAAACGCGCGCTCAAGGAGATCGATCGGCTGGGCGGCAGCTATGTCGACACCATCCTGGCAGGGCCCGCCGCCTGAGAACTGTGCCTTTCGGCGCCCGCCGGGCACGACCGCATGTGGTAGATATTCGCGCACGACCCCGAGGAGGATGCCCGCATGATGCCGATTTCGCTGTTCAAACAGGGCGTGGCCTACACGCAGGCGGAGCACACCATCATCGACTTCATCACGTCCAACCCGACCGAGTTTTTGGTCATGCCGATCCAGCAGCTCGCAGCACGCCTTGGCGTATCGGACGCCACCGTCTCGCGCTTCGCCCGCCATGCGGGGTTTCGCGATTTCAAGGAGCTCAAGGCGACCGTTGCGGCAAGCACCCTCGGCCCGGCGGAGAAGATCGCCGCGAGCATCGAGGGTGGCCCGACGTCGCCTCGGGCCTTTTTGGAGCGCCAGCAGTCCTACCTGGGCATCACGGCCGAGCGCATCGACGAGGAGGCGTTCATGAAAGCGGCACGCACGCTCGCTGGCGCCTCGCTCGTCCTGATTCACGGCAAGGGCGCCGCGTCCTGCTGCGCCGAGCTTCTCCGTTTTCGCCTGTCGCGTTTCTCCAAGCGCGTGGTCGTCGTGCCGCCCGCCGGCTCTGAGCTCTTCGAGGGATTGGTGCATATGGACAAAGACAGCGTCCTCGTGACGTTCGGCTTTCAGCGCCTGCCCGAGGAGAGCAGGATCGCCATCGAGCAGGCGCGCTCCGTCGGGGCCACGTCCATCCTGTTTACGAGCCGCGCGCTGCACGGAGCCGGGGCGGAGCCCGACATCGAGCTTGTCGCATATCGCGGGGAGCCGCTTGAGTACCATTCGATGGCGGGCGCCGTCGCGCTGGTGGACGCCCTCGTCGTGGCGGTTGCCGCGCAGCTGGACGGCAGCGCGACCGACGAGCTCGAACGCCTCCGTGCGCTCAAGCGGGCCTATGAGAGCACGCTGCCGCGATAACGGCCACCGCGCGCCGCGGCGCTATACGCCGTGGGCGACGATCTGGTCGACCGAAAGCACCATCACGGCGCGCGTGGTGCGCGGGATGATCTCGCCGGCGCAGGTGACGAGGCTCATGACCTGCTCGGTGTCCTCGATTCGCTCGGCGGCATCGGGAGCCTGCGCCTTCGCCTGCGCGAGCATGTCCTCGAGATACGCGGTGAGCGACTCGCCCTCGCCCAGGAAGTTCGGCTGGCGCGCCTGGATATAGGTGTCCTCGACCTGCGCGGTGAGCAGCGGCGTCATGACGAACGTGGCGCTCCGGGTGATGTAGTAGGCGGTTTGGATCTTGTCGAACTCCGCCTGGTCAGTCGAGTTGTCGACGACCTGGAACATCGTGCCGTCGTAGGTATGGTGGCCGTACAGCGTGGTCTGCTGATCGTACATCCCCGGAGGGGTGTTGGCCATGTCCATGAAGATCGCGCCCGAGTCGTTCGGGGTGCCGTCGAACAGCTGCTTGAGGTACGTGGTGTTGTCATCGGTCTGAACGACCGGATAGTTGACCGGAGTGCCCGGGATGTAGATCCATCCCACGATGTCGGAGTTGATGGCCGACAGCGCATCGAAATCGACGCTCGGGACGCCGTCGCCCATGTCGGACTCCACGGTATAGCTCTCCAACTCCTCGTAGGATTCCTGCGCCTGCTGGTAGCGCATCTGGATCGCGAGGAACAGGCCGCCCGCGACAAACAGAAGCGCGACACCGATCACGATCAAGATGATCGCGAGCACAGGGACCCTGCGCTTGCGGCGCACGGTCGCCCCCGCATGCTGGGACGGCTCATCTTTTGCGGAAGCGACTTGGCGTGCGGAAGAGGGTGCCGGGCGCGCTGCGGGCTTCGGCGCTTGAGGCGTCGCCGGGCGCGAAGCGGGCCTCGGGGTCTCAGGGGCGGGCCGAGGGCCAGAGGCGGCCGCGTTTTGCGAGGAGGCGACCGGGGCGCCGAGGCTTTCAAGGGCGGCGGCGCGCGCCGACTCCTCGGACAGCCCGGCAAACGCCTCACCGGGAAGCGACGCGGTCTGCTGCGCGTCGACCGCAGGGGCGACAGGGGTCTTCTTCGGCTGCTCGGCAGGATGCGGAACGGCGGACGCAGGCGCCGGACGCGCCGCGACGGGCGCCGCGCCCTGCCGCGCAAACCGCGTGCCGGCGGGGCGCGTCACGGCGTCAGAGGAGGGCGGCTCATCGCCAGCGGGCCTTGCGGGAGCGAAACGCTTGCCCGCGGGACGCCCGACATGCTCCTCGAGCGCAGACTCGCACGCGGGCGCCGCAAACCGCTTGCCCGCGGGGCGCCCGGAGCCATGCGGGGCCTCTTTTTGGGGAGCATGCGGGGAGGCCGGCGCGAAGTGCGTGCCGGCGGGAACCATTCGCGTGCGCAGCCCGGAAGCGGCGGCAGGATTGTCCCCCGCTCCGCGCGCCGGCGATGTCGCATGGTTGTTCCGGGTCTCGTCCGCAGCCATCTGCCCCGCCTCCTCGCTCTGCATCCGCGCCCTACGCGCGCTTGCTACGCCTCCGCCATCTCGCGCTTAAGGTTCTCCACGACCGCGCGGTACTCGGGCATCGTCGCGCCGAGGATCTGCGTGGCGTAGATCGCTGCGTTCTTGGCGCCGTTGATGGCCACGCAGGCCACCGGCACGCCCGAGGGCATCTGGACCATCGACAGCAGCGAGTCGAGGCCGCCCAGATCGCTCGTCTTCATGGGGACGCCTATGACCGGCAGCGGCGTGAAGGCCGCCACGACGCCGCCGAGGTGCGCGGCCTTGCCGGCGGCAGCGACGATGACCTTGATGCCGCGGTCGGCCGCGGTCTCGGCCCACTCGTGCACCTTGTCGGGCGTGCGGTGCGCGCTCGCGATCACGAGCTCGTACGGAACGCCCAGGCGCTCGAGCTCGGCGGTGCATCCCTCCATGGTGGGAAGGTCGGACTTAGAGCCCATGATGATGCCGACGAGCGGGGTCTTTTCGGTGGAATCTGCCATGTTGCGGCCTCCAATGCGAGAACGGCGGCGAGCACGAAGCGCCCGTCCCTTGACTACAAACGCCTTCAGTATACCCGCCCGCGCCGTCGTAGGGACCGCCCGTCCCGACCGCGCGCCCACGCAAATTGGGGCGATCTTTTGGGGACAGTCCCTTTTTGTTCACGACGGCGCATGTGCGCCGTCGTGAACAAAAAGGGACTGTCCCCAAAAGTTCGCCCCAATTTGCGTGGGCGGGCTGACCGGAGGTTTCCCTACACCTCGTACTGCGGCAGGTCCTGCAGGGCGATGACCTCCATGCCGGAGCCCTCGCCGCCTTGACGTGCCTGCTGCACCGCCTCGATGGCGGCCACGAACGCGTTCGCACCGGAAAGCGCCGTCACGCAGGTCACGCCGCGGCGCACGGCCTCGGTGCGGACCCGGTATCCGTCGCCGCGCGCGCCCTGGCCGTACGGCGTGTTGACGATCAGCGCGATCTCGCCGTTGGCGATCATGTCGCCGATGTTGGGATGAGGCCCGCTGATCTTCTCCACGACCTCGCACTTGACGTTGCCGCCGGCAAGCACGCGCGCCGTGCCCTCCGTGGAGCAGATCTCGAAGCCCAGGTAGTGGAAGATGCGCGCGACGGCCAGGATGTGGCGCTTGTCGCGGTCGTTGACGGAGATGAACACCTTGCCCTTATCCGGCGTGGGCAGCTCGTAGCTGATCGCCAGCTGGGACTTGGCGTAGGCCTCCGGATAGCTCTTGGCGATGCCCATGACCTCGCCGGTGGACTTCATCTCCGGCCCCAGGATCACGTCGGCGCCCGGGAAGCGGCCCCAGGGCATGACGGCCTCCTTCATGCAGAACCAGTCGAGTCGACGATCATCGGCGGGAAGGTGCAGGTCGGCGATCTTCTCGCCCGACATGATGCACGCCGCGGCCTTCGCAAGCGGCACGCCGGTGGCTTTGGAGATGAACGGGACCGTGCGGCTCGCGCGGGGATTCGCCTCGATGACGTAGACGGTTTCGCCGCGGATGGCGTACTGCACATTCACGAGACCGCACACGCCGAGCGCCAGCGCGATACGGCGCGTCGTGTCGCGCAGCTTCTCGACCAGGCTTTCGGAGAACGAGAACGGAGGGATGCACGTCGCCGAGTCGCCGGAATGGATACCGGCCTCCTCGATGTGCTCCAGGATGCCCCCGATGTAGACCTCCTCGCCATCGCACAGCGCGTCGACGTCGGACTCGATCGCACCCTCGAGGAAGCGGTCGAGATACACCGGGTAATCGGGGCTCACGCGTGCAGCCTCGGCCATGTAGTCGCGCAGGTGATCAGCATCGTAGGCGATCATCATGCCGCGGCCGCCGAGCACGTACGAAGGACGCACGAGCAGCGGATAGCCGATGCGCGCGGCGACCGCCTCGGCCTCTTCGAACGAGGTCGCCATGCCGGCCGGCGGGTACATGATGCCCAGGTTGTCGAGCAGGGCGCTGAAGCGCTCGCGGTCCTCGGCCAGGTCGATGGCCTCGGGCTGGGTCCCCATCACGTGGACGCCCGACTCGGTCAACATGCGCGCGAGCTTCAGAGGGGTCTGGCCGCCGAGCGTCACCACGACGCCGTCGGGGCGCTCGACATCGACGATGTCCATCACGTCTTCGTACGTCAGGGGCTCGAAATACAGGCGGTCGGACGTATCGTAGTCGGTCGACACGGTCTCCGGATTGCAGTTGACCATGATGGTCTCGTAGCCGCGGCTCGCCAGCGCGTAGCTCGCGTGCACGCAGCAGTAGTCGAACTCGATGCCCTGGCCGATACGGTTGGGACCGGCTCCCAGGATCATCGCCTTGGGCTTGGCGCACGGCGTGACCTCGTCGGGGGCGACGCGACGGCGCTCGTCGAGACCGGCGCGCATGGGCGCCTCATAGGTCTTGTAGTGATATTCCGTGGCGCTCTGGAACTCGGCGGCGCACGTGTCGACCGTCTTCATGGACGGCGTCACGCCCAGGCCCTTGCGGTAGGCGCGCACGAAGCGCTCGTCGCTCCCGGTGAGCAGGGCGATCTCGGCGTCGCTCGCGCCGTACTGCTTGAGCAGGCGCATGGTGTCGGCGTCGATATCCTCCACGCGCATGCCGCGGACCGCCTCGCGGACGCAGACCATGTCCTTCAGGCGCCCGAGGAACCACGGGTCGATGCCGCACGCCTCGTGCACACGCTCGACCGACCAGCCGCGGCGCAGGGCCTCGACCACGTAATGGATGCGGCTCTCGGTCGGGATGCGCACGCCCTCGAGCAGGTCGTCCTCAGACAGGCGATCAAGATCGTCCTTGGCCGAGAACAGGCCCACGCGGCCGTCTTCGAGCGAGCGCATGGCCTTGCCGAAGCTCTCCTCGAACGTGCGGCCGATCGCCATGATCTCGCCCACGGCCTTCATGCGGGTGGAGAGCGTCGTGTCGGTGCCCTTGAACTTCTCGAAGGCAAAGCGGGGCACCTTGACCACGCAGTAGTCGATCGACGGCTCGAAGCACGCCGGCGTGGCGCGCGTGATGTCGTTCACGATCTCGTCGAGCGTGTAGCCGACGGCCAGGCGCGCGGCGGCCTTGGCGATGGGGAAGCCGGTCGCCTTGGAGGCGAGCGCCGAGGAGCGGGACACGCGCGGATTCATCTCGATGACGATGAGGCGGCCGTTGCTGGGGTTGACGGCGAACTGGACGTTCGATCCGCCGGTCTCCACGCCGACCTTCTCCAGGATGGCGAGCGAGGCGGTGCGCATGCGCTGGTACTCGAGATCGGACAGCGTCTGGGCCGGGGCGACCGTGATGGAGTCGCCGGTGTGCACGCCCATGGGGTCGAAGTTCTCGATGGAGCACACGATGATGCCGTTGCCGGCGCGGTCGCGCATGACCTCCATCTCGTATTCCTTCCAGCCCTCGATCGACTCCTCGACGAGGACCTCGTGGGCGGGGCTGAGCTCCAGGCCCTGGGAGACGATCTCGATGAGCTCGGCCTCGGTGTGAGCGATGCCGCCGCCGGCTCCGCCCAGGGTGTAGCTCGGACGCAGCACGCAGGGGTAGCCCACGCGTGCAACGATGTCGAGGGCGTCTTCGACCGAATACGCGTAGCCGGAGCGCGCGACCTCGAGCCCGATCTCGGCCATGGCCTCGTTGAACAGCTTGCGGTCCTCGCCGCGCTCGATGGCGTCCAGATCGCAGCCGATCATCTCGACGCCGTACTTGTCGAGGGTGCCGTTCTTGGCGAGCTCGACCGCGGCGTTAAGGCCGGTCTGGCCGCCGAGGGTGGGCAGCAGCGCGTCGGGGTGCTCGCGGGCGATGACCTTCTCGACGAACTCGGCGGTGATCGGCTCCACGTAGGTGCGGTCCGCCAGTCCCGGATCGGTCATGATCGTCGCGGGGTTCGAATTGACCAGCACGACCTCGTAGCCCTCTTCTTTGAGGACCTTGCAGGCCTGGGCACCCGAATAATCGAACTCGCATGCCTGGCCGATCACGATCGGGCCGGACCCGATTACCAGGATGCGCTTGATATCAGTACGTTTGGGCATCTCTATCTCTTCTCTATCCCGTTTGGCATCAACATTCGGCGAGGGACCGACGCTGCACGCCGACCCCCGATCGACCGGCTACTCGGTCGCGAAGACCCAGCCGGCAAGGCGGTCTTTTGCGATATCGATGTTCAGGTAGTCGGCATCACCGTCCATGAGGCGCGTGAACGCCGTGAACAGGTAATGCGCATCGGTGGGGCCGGGGGCCGCCTCGGGATGGTACTGGACCGAGAAGGCGGGCTGGTCGAGCAGCTGAATGCCCTCCGCGGTGCCGTCGTTGAGATTCACGTGGGTGAGCCGGATGCGGCCGAAGCGCTCGTTCTCCACGACCGGCGCGACGCCGCGTTCGACCCAGAAGCGCAGGTCGCCATCGGCGGGATGCTCGGATACGCCGCCGGAGAGCTCGGGCACGAGCGCGCCGAGGCTGGGGAACACCAGGCCGAAACCATGGTTCTGCGCCGTGATCTCGACGCGATGCGAGATGAGGTTCATCACCGGCTGGTTGCCGCCGCGGTGGCCGAACTTGAGCTTCTCCATCTCGGCGCCGCACGCGAGGCTGATCATCTGGTGGCCGAGGCAGATGCCGAACAGCGGAACCTTGCCAATCAGCTTCTCGACCTGGGAGTAGGTCTCCTCCACGGCATCCGGGTCTCCGGGTCCGTTGGACAAAAACACGCCGTCGGGATGCTTTGCCAGCACGTCCTCGGCAGGCGTGTCCCACGGCACCACGGTCAGCTCGCAGCCGACGCGCACGAGCCCCTCGAGGATGCCGCGCTTGATGCCGCAATCGTAGGCGACAACGCGGTAGTGTGCCTGCTCGGGTGCGGGCGCGGATGCGAAGGCGTGATTGGCCGGCAGGTCGGCGGCGGTATAGGGGTGCGGCTCGTCGCAGCTCACGGTGCGCACGAGGTTCTCCCCCACAAGCGACGGAGCCTGCTCGAGCAGCTGGGCAAGTTCGGCCAGCGCAAAGACCTCCGTGGAGATGATGCCCTTCTGGGCGCCGTTGTCGCGCAGATGGCGCACGAGCGCGCGGGTGTCCACGCCCTC
This sequence comes from Collinsella sp. An271, assembly GCF_002159695.1. Taxonomy (NCBI): domain Bacteria; kingdom Bacillati; phylum Actinomycetota; class Coriobacteriia; order Coriobacteriales; family Coriobacteriaceae; genus Collinsella; species Collinsella sp. An271. Next base: position 13,264 of record NZ_NFJE01000005.1, read on the forward strand.
GATCGCCACGATGCCCGTGCGCTTGAGGTACTCCGGCAGGCTGATGGCGCTGCGCCAATTCGACGGCGTCGGGCACATATCGTGCACGACCATGCCTCGCAACGCGGGCGTCGACGCGCCCCGCTCGGGCGAACCCGGGTATGCGCTCTGGACGTCTGCCGGGTCGATGCCGTAGTTACCGATCTGGGGATAGGTCATGGTCACGATCTGACCGGCATACGAGGGATCGGTCAGAACCTCGAAATACCCCTCGAGCGACGTGTTGAAGCACACCTCCCCCGTCGCCGTACCGGATGCGCCGCACGCACGGCCATAAAAAACGGTCCCATCCTCCAGCATGAGGATTGCGGGACCGTGATAGCCTTTGCTTGTTTGCGCGATGATGCGTTGCGCCAGATCGCTGGGCGCGGCCTTGCGGGTCTCGATCCCCGCGGCGATGTTGCACTCCATCTGCTCTCCTTCTCGGTCTCTCCGTACCGCTTTAAAGGTTGAATGCCTGCGCGTATTGTAGGCTCTTTTTATCAGATGTAGGTTGACGGTGATTTTTTATTCACCAATACGCGCTTTTTTGGCAATAATATGCAGGAATTTCGTTTCATGCGTGAAGGTTCCGCGATGAAATAGGGGTCTTTTATTACCCTTCTCCGGATAATCCATGCCCTTCGAGCTGCCCATTTTGGATAATTATTTCTTATTGATTGCCTGATGCATGGAAGTTTTTATCACCCCCGACCGGAGCGCGTCTCCTTTCGCACCGATATGTGAACTTTGCCGAACGACACGACCACCACCGCGCAAGAGCGCTATGGTGGTCTCACGTACGCTGGTCCATAAGTCCGCGGAAGAAAGAAGGAATATCCATGTCCAACGAAATCACCAGCCCAGATCAGCCCCTTTACCAGCGCGAAGGGGCCTACATCCCGCGCGTCGCCGCCGTGCACGACATGTGCGGCTACGGAAAGTGCTCGCTCGGGGTCGCCATCCCTGTGCTCTCCGCAGCAGGCTGCGACGTGTGCCCCGTTCCGACATCGCTGTTCTCGTCGCACACGGCTTTTCCCGGCTGGTACATGCATGACACCACCGAGATGCTGAGCGACTACCTGCAGGCCTGGAAGAACATCGGGGTCGACATCGACGCCGTATACTCTGGCTTCCTCGGCGCGCCCGAGCAGGTCGACCGCATTCGCGACCTGTATGCCATGTATCCGAGCGCGCTGCGCGTGGTCGACCCCGTCATGGCGGACCACGGCAAGGTCTACCCCACCTACACGCCCGAGCTGTGCGCGGCGATGGCGGACCTCGCCGATGGCGCCGACATCCTGACGCCCAACCTGACCGAGGCCGCTATCATCCTGGGCGAGCCCATCGGCGATGATTGGGCCGGTGAGAACATCTCCGACGAGCAGGCGCATCACCTGGTCGACGGGCTGCTCGCCAAGGGAACCCGCACCGTGGTGCTCAAGGGCATCCAGCGCGAGGACGGCAAGATCCGCAATTTCGTCGGAACCGAGGGCGGCGCATTTTTCGAAGTCGGCAACGAGCTGCTTCCGTACATGCTGCACGGAACGGGCGACCTGTACTGCTCGTGCCTGCTCGCCGCCGTCATGGCGGGCCGCACGCTCAAGGAATCCGTCATCTTTGCCGGCGACTTCGTCCACGACGCCATGCTCGTGTCTTCGCAGCAGCCGCAGTTCCGCGACCGCGGCGTCTCGTTCGAGACCATGCTCGGACGCGTCAGCGACCTGCTGAAATAGCGCATCCTGCACTCAGATAGGGGTGTAATGCCGGATTTCCCGGCATTACACCCCTATCTTTATGTCTATAGAAAAACCGGGCGCGTCCTGTATGTGTGGCCTCAGGACGGGAGGGATTCGGTGGTAGCGAAAGGCAGATCTTCCGCACAGGTCAACGGTATCCATAGGCTCAACGTACCAGCCGAGCCGCGGGCGCACGCAATCGAATTGAGAAAATCCCTCGCGACCTTACCAGATACCTTCCTGAACCTTACAGGCAGGCCGCGTCAGCAGGGCATCACGCCTTGATGGCGTTCATCATGGCCGCGTAGGCATCGCGCATCTGGGGCACAAGGGCAAACGCGGCGGCGGTGTCCCCCGATCGGAACAGGTCGCACGCACGCGACGACAAATCGAACAGGGTCGTCATGGAAAGATTGCCGCACACCCCCTTGAGCGTGTGGGCTGCCTCGAGCGCAGCGTCGGCATCCCCATCGGCCTGCGCAGCCTCGAGCTTTGCCATGTTGCCGTCCGCGACAAACGTGCCGAGCAACCGTTCGAGCAGGGCCTCGCTGCCCATCAGGCGAGCGAGTGCACCGTCGACATCCATGCCGGCAGCCACCAGGGCATCCTTATTCATCGTATATCCCCTCCCCGCGCTCAGCGCGTCGCCGCCGAGCGGTCGTGCAGCTCGTTGATGCGCGGCTCGACCGCAAAGAAACAGTCCAGAAGCTCCGGGTTGAACACGCCGCACGCCCCGTCGCGAATCATGGCGAGCGCCTCCTCGCGCGGGAACGCGTCCTTGTAGACACGCTTGCTCATCAGCGCGTCGTACACGTCGGCCAGGCTCACGACCTGCGCCCAGATGCTGATCTGGTCGCCGACCAGACCGTCGGGGTACCCGTGCCCGTCCCAGCGCTCGTGATGATGGCGCGCGATGTCGATGGCATACCGGTACGCGCCCATGCTGCGCATCTGGGGGATGCGCTCCAGCAGCTCGGCGCCGCGAACCGTATGCGACTTCATGACCTCGAACTCCTCCGCCGTCAGCCTGCCGGGCTTACAGAGGATGGCGTCGGGGATGGCGATCTTGCCGACATCGTGCATGATCGAGGCGAGCGCGATGTCGTCGATATCCTCAGCGGTGAGGCCGTCGCCCAATCGGGTGCATTCAAGCACCATCTTGGTGATGTCGTGGATGCGGCGCACGTGGTCGCCGCTCTCGCCATCGCGAAACTCGATGGCCGCCGACAGGGACTCGATCATGCCGCGGTTGAGCTCGATGATACGCGCCGCACGCTCAAGCAGCTGCAAGCGCTGGTCCTCGACGGTCATCGACAGACGCTTGCGCGCCTCGAACAACTCGACCACCGACTGCACGCGTCGGATCACCGCATAGGGCACGATGGGCTTGCCGATGAAGTCCATGACTCCCAGGCGGTACGCCTCCTCCATGACCGCGTCGCCGCGCTCGGCAGTGATGAGAAACACGGGAACGCGCTGCAGGTAGCCCGTTGGAGCCAGGCGGCGCAGTACCTCGATGCCGTCAAGCCGCGGCATGACGACGTCAAGCAGCACGGCCACGTAGCCCTCGGGCTCCGCGGTGATCTTGTCGAGCGCCTCCTGGCCATCCGCCGCCTCATCGACGTCGTATATGCCGACGAACAGGTTTTCCAAGATCAAGCGGTTGATCTGCTCGTCGTCGACGATCAGCACGCGACCCTGGCTGTGCGCCCCAGCGTCCATGTCCCACCTCGCACTTCCCGTACAGCGGACGGCGCCCGGCGGCAGGCAAGCAGAGCCAGGCGCATGCGTTCGTACACTCTATTCTAGCTGTTCGTTCGCGCGTCCCTACGCGGCATCCTCAGCCGAGGCGTCCGCCGCCCCGTCTGTCACGGCATCGGGCGCCGGCAAGACGTCGGAGGGGCTCTTCTCGGGAGAGCCGCCGGAGAAGACCTCGGAGCCGTGCAGGTTCTGCTCCATGTTCTGCTCGCGCTGCTCTTCGTCGATATCGTCCTGCGTGACCTCGGTGCTTTCGGCAAGCGATGACACGGAGTTGACCTGCTCTTGGATCTTGCCGGCCGTCTCCTCGTCCATACCGACGATGCGCAGCTGCCAGTCGATGTTGCTGGTGCCGGCGGTGACCTCCTTGGTCCAGATGAACGTCAGCATGGCGCGACGCGTGCCGTCGCTCTTCAAGAACCCGAAGAAGCTGTCGTGCACGAAGTTGCCGCTCTCGTCCACGCGCACGTACACGTTGTAGACCACGCGGTTGATCTTGTTGTTCAAAAGGGCATTCGTGGCCAATGCCGCGGCCTGGATCTGCGAGTTGGACAGAAGCTCGAGCTCGTTTTTGGACGTCGTGTCGACGACCGACACCTCGACTATGCCGGATTGCTCGCTGGCCTCGTCGACCGTGAACTCCTCGGGGAACTGCGTGAAGCCGTTACCCCATTCCACACCGCTCTCCATAGCGTGCTCGACCGTCTCCACGTTGGCGCGATCGGACAGGTTCGCGGTGTTGAGGCGGCGGTTCACGCCGTAGACGACCTGCATGCCCACGACGAACACGAGCACGCCGATGATGCAGATGAGCGCAGTGCGCGTGATGGTCTGCCCGACCTTGGAGCCCGAGGGGTCGTCGGCAGAGAGCGGGTCCACCTGAGCCTGACGCGCCCGGCGGCTGCGCCGATGGTCGGACTCGAGCTTGTTGACCGCCTCGGCCCCGCCCTCCTCGCGCGCCTTGTCGCGCACGGCACGGCGGCGGGACGCGTCGCGGGCGCGCATGGGGTCGACAACGCCGGAATCATCAAGCTCTGAGAAGAGCTCGGTCGCTTCGTCCGCTGTCAGAGGTGGTCTTTTTGCCATAGCGCACCCTCAAACGTAGCGCGGGGGCCATAAACCCCCGCAGTCTCTCTCCATATCAATGCGACGCACGCGGCGGCGCTTTCCCTACAGTGCGGGGTCCGCAGACGGCACGTCTTTGGCGCGCACGCCTTCGAACTGCATCCGATAGTAACGGGCATAGGTGCCTCCGCGCGCGAGAAGCTCCTCATGCGTGCCGCGCTCCACGACCCGACCACGTTCCACCGTGGCGATCTCGTCGGCGTTTTTGATGGTCGACAGGCGGTGGGCGATGATGATCGTCGTGCGATCCTGCGCCAGCCGCTCAAGCGACTCCTGCACGGCCTCCTCGCTCTCGTTGTCGAGCGCGCTCGTGGCCTCGTCCAGAATGAGGATCGCGGGATCCTTGAGGAACACGCGGGCGATGGCAACGCGCTGCTTCTGGCCGCCGGACAGACGGCTGCCGCGCTCGCCGACCACCGTGTCGTAGCCGTCGGGCAGCGAGCAGATGAAATCGTGGATGTTCGCGCGGCGCGCCGCCTCCTCGATCTCCTCGTCGGTCGCATCCGGACGACCATAGGCGATGTTCTCGCGGATGGAGCCGTCGAACAGGTATACATCCTGCTGCACGAGGCCGATGGCACGACGCAGGCTCTCCTGCGTGACGTCGCGAACGTCCTGTCCATCGATGGTGATGGAGCCGGCATCGATATCGTAGAAGCGCGGCAGCAGCGAGCAGGTGGTGGACTTGCCGCCACCCGACGGCCCCACCAGCGCGATCGTCTCGCCCGGACGGATGGAGAGCGTGAGGTGGTCGATGACGGGACGCTGCGGGTCGCGGCCGCCCAGCTCGACGTCTTTGTACGAGAAGCAGACGTCGCGGTACTCGATGGCGCCGTCGCGCACCTCGAGCGGGCGGGCATCCGGCGCGTCGACGATGTCTGGCATGGTTGCGAGCACCTCGTCCATACGCTTGAAGCCGGCTATGGCCTTCTGGAACGTCTCGGTGGAGTTGACAAGCGTCTCGATGGGCGTGGCGAACAGGCTGATGTACAGCGCGAACGTCGCCAGATCGACCGCGGACATATTGCCCGTGGCAATGAGGTAGCCGCCGAGCACCACGATAGTGGTGTACAGCGCACCGGTCATGAGGGCGCTCGTGGCCTGGTAGTTGCCCATCACGTGGTACTGGGCCACCTTGGAGCCCAGATACGCCTCGTTGGAGCGGCGGAACTTGGCGCGCTCGGTGCCCTCGTTCGCGAACGACTTGACGACACGGATGCCGGACAGCGAGTCCTGCAGCTGCGAGTTGACATTGGAGATCTTGCGGCGGTTGTCGGCGAACACGGCGCGCATATGCAGGTTCTGGCGAACCATGATGGCCACGAACACCGCCGTGATGAGCGCCATGACGCCGGCGAGCACGGGTGCGATGGTGAACAGGATCACGAACGCGCCGATGATCTCGATGCCGCAGATGATGATCCATTCGGGCAGATGATGGGCACCCTCGCAGATGTCGAACAGGTCGTTGACCACGCGGCTCATCATGTCGCCGGAGTTCACGCGGTCAAAGTAGGAGAAGCAGAAGCGCTCATACTGGTCGAACAGGTCCTCGCGCATCTTGGACTCCATGCGCGCGCCCATGATGTGGCCCTGGGCGGACACGAAGTACTTGCATGCGGTGCGCACGAGATACATGGCGATCAGGCCGGTGGCCACAAACGCAAGGGAGCCCATAATGGCCTCCGGACCCTCCGTGAACAGGCCGCCGGTGAGGCTGCGCAAGATGACGGGGAACGCCAGATCGATCCCCGCGAGCACGAGCGCGCAGACCGTATCGGCGATGAACAGATGCTTTTGCGGCCCGTAATAGGCGACGAACCGGCGGAGCATGCTCGGTTGCTTGCTAGACAACTCTTCTCCTCACATGATGCGTTTTGGTACGTTTTGGGACGGGATCGTTTTCCCGTCGGTCGAACCGTCGCTGCGCGGCACCGATCATCGGGGACGGATGCAGATGGCAGATGTCGCGGTGCCGTCTCCGATTGCGACGACATGGCGAATCTGCCATCTGCATCCGTCCCACGGCGAAGCGACGGGACGGTCGCGTGAAATGCTACAGACGATGGGCGATGGCGTCGCAGGCGAGCGCACCGACGATGGTCTTGGAATCCTGGATCTTGCCGTCGAGCACGGCATCGATCAGCTCGTTGAGCGGCACCAGGTCGACGTTCAGGAACTCGTCCTCATCGGGGCACGCCTGGTCGAACTCGAGCTGGGTCGCCATGAAGATATGGATGAGCTCGTCAGAAAAACCGCAGGAAGAGGCCATGGTGGTCAGATAGCGCATGTTGTGCGCGATGAATCCGGTCTCCTCATGCAGTTCGCGCTTGGCGCACTCGAGCGGGTCCTCGCCCGGATCGAGCTTTCCGGCGGGCAGCTCGACCGTCACGCGATCGAGCGCGGTGCGATACTGGCGCACGAGTGCGATCTTGCCCGACTCGGTAAGCGCCACGATGGCGGCAGCCCCATGATGGCGCACAATGTCGCGCCGGGACGTATGGCCGTTCGGCAGCTGCACCTGCAGCGTGTTGACATCGAAGATCTTGCCGGACCACGCAAGCTCCTCGGACAGAATCTTCTCGTGCAGACCGGGATCGCGCTCATCATCGTCACCGAGCACGAGCGCAGGGACGTATTCCTCTTCGGCAGCGTCGTCGGCAGTCTCTTGGGTATTCAAATCCTGCTCTTCCATGATTGCTCCCTTACGTATGGTCATGTGCGATGCTTATTGTAGCGACCATCAGGCCATTATGAGTCCTGGACAAAAGGAGCACGAGATATCTCGAGCTTGCCCCCGGATACGGGGCAGCCCCACCTTCACCTCACTTCAACCCCATATGAGGTTAAAGTGAGGTGAACGTTAGCGCAGGTAGATGATGGCAGCCTCACAACCTCACCTCATTATGAGGTAGAAGTGAGGTTGAAGTGAGGTGAAGCAAACAGTGTGATGGGCTCGATAGGAGTCCGGCACAAAATAACCGGCCGGCCGGGAATCATCCCGACCGGCCGGCATCAGCCGTTTGTATCGGTCCCTAGCGACTGTTATGCCCAGGCGTCACGACCCCGCAGGGCGCGCAGGCCGATGTCATGGCGAAGCGTCTTGCCCTCGAAGTCGATCTTCTCGCAGGCCTCGTAGGCGAGATCGCGCGCGGCCTCGAACGTGGGCGCGAGCGCCGTCACGTTGAGCACGCGACCACCGTTGGTGAGCACCTGTCCATCCTCGTCCACGCGCGTGCCGGCGTGATACACCGTCACGTTCTCCATGGCCTCGGCATCCTCGATGCCCGTGATGACCTTGCCCTTCTCATACGAGCCGGGGTAGCCCGCGCTCGTGAGAACCACGGACACGGCGTATTCGTCTCGCCAATCGAGCTCGACGGCGTCCAGCGTCTGGTTGGCGCAGGCCAGCATCACGTCGACCAGATCGTTCTTCAGGCGGGGCAGGATGACCTGCGTCTCGGGATCACCGAAGCGCGCGTTGAACTCGAGCACCTTGGGGCCCGTAGGCGTCAGCATGAAGCCGCCGTACAGGCATCCACGGTAATCGATACCCTCGTCGGCAAGCTCCGCCACGACAGCATCCATGATGCGCTCCATCTCGGCGTGCTCCTCGGGAGTCACGATGGGCACGGGGCTGTAAACGCCCATGCCGCCGGTGTTGGGGCCCAGATCGCCCTCGAGGGCGCGCTTGTGATCCTGAGACGTCGCCATGGGGCGCACGGTCTTGCCGTCCGTGAACGCCAGAAGAGAGCACTCGGGACCCGTGAGCATTTCCTCGATGACCACCGTCGAACCGGCCTCGCCGAACACGCCGGCAAAGCACTCGTGCACGGCCTCTTCGGCCTGCTCGAGCTCGGTAGCCACTACAACACCCTTTCCAGCCGCCAGGCCGTCAGCCTTCACGACGAGCGGAGCGCCCTGCTCGCGCACGTACGCAAGCGCGCTCTCCTCATCGGTGAAGGAGCCGTAGGCCGCCGTGGGCACGCCGGCACGACCCATGACCTGCTTGGAGAACAGCTTGGAGCCCTCCATCTGGGCGCCCGCCGCACCGGGGCCAAAACACGGGATGCCCGCCGCGCGCACCGCGTCGGCGACGCCCGCCACGAGCGGGGCCTCGGGGCCGATCACCACAAGGCCGCAGCCCGTCTCGCGGGCAAAGTCGGCGACGGCGTCCGGATCGTTCTCATCAAGCGAGACGTTCTCGCCGACCGCGACCGTGCCGCCGTTACCCGGCGCGATGTACAGCTTGCCGCACCGAGCGGACTCGGACAGCTTCTTGGCAAGCGCGTGCTCACGGCCGCCGCTGCCCAAAAGCAGGATGTCGATGGTGTTGGTCGTCATGATGTTTCCTCCCAATCCGGCCACAAGGCCATCATGCGCAGCGATCATCGGGCGGAGCTGGCGGCTTGCCCCCTTGTACCCAACGTCTTCAGCGCAATCAAATCGTTATCGGCGGTGTGCCCGCACCCGCGCGCAGCCGCCGAGATTCCGCCACATGCGGCTTGCGGCCGCATCCGCGAGCCGCAAGCCCCTCTCATCGCCTCAGCTAGCAGGCGACGTTGTAGAACATATCGACCTCATCCAGCAGCGGGCTGTGCAGCTCGGCGGGATAGCTCAGAAGCCCCACCGCGTGCTCGCCCACATGCGTGGCGATGCACGGGCCGATCGTCGCGATGCCCGCGCATGAGGCGTTCAGCTCAAGCTCGCCCGAGACCGCCTTGTCGATCAGCTCGAGCCCGCGCTCCGAACGCGTATGCAGCTTGTAGTACGTGAGCTTTCCGAGATTCTTGGAACGCTCGACGAGCTGGCGCACCATGTACACCACGGCGTTGCGCATGCCCTTCGCCTTGTGCGCGACGTCGATGCAGCCCTTCTCTCCCAGCGCGATGACAACCTTCACGTTCAGAATCGAGGTCGCCAGGTGCTGAGCGCGCGAGGCACGGCCGCCTTTGACCAGATTGGCCAGCGTGTCGGGCACGAAGTGGATCTTGAAGGTGTCCCGGATGGCGAGCACGCGCTCGATGGCCTCGTCCATGGTGCCGCCGGCCTCGGCAATCGCCGCCGCCTCGAGCACCATAGCGCCCTCGCCCACCGTGGCAGCGTAGCTGTCGATGACCTCGATGCGCACATCCTTGAACACTTCCTGCGCCAGATAGCGCGGGGTCTCGATGGTCGAGGACAGCTCGCGCGCGATATGGATCGACAGGATCTCGGTATAGCCCTCTTCGATCAGCGCACGGTAGACCTCGACGAAATCGGCGGGCGCAGGCTGGGACGTCTGCGGCAGCTCCTGCTGCTGCTCCAGCAGATCGAGGTACTCATCGATCTGGATATCCATGCCATCGCGGTAATCGCGCCCGCCCGCAACGATGTGCAGGGGCACGATCCGGATACCAAGACGGCGCGCCGCCTCCTGGTTGATGTCCGACGCGCTGTCCGTAACGACGGCGAACTTCCGCATGGCCGACTCCTAATTCCAGAAGCGGTTGATGGTCTGCTCGCGATCCGGGCCGACGGACACGAAGGTCACGCGGGTGTGCGCGAGCTTCTCGATATAGGCGACGTAATCCTGGGCGGCCTGGGGCAGCTCGTCGAAGCTGCGGCACGCAGAGATGTCGCAGTTCCAGCCGGGCAGCTCCTCGTAGACCGGCACCGCGCGGGCGAAGACGCTCTCGTGCTCGGGCACGGTCGTGTAGCGCACGCCATCGCACTCGTAGGCAACGCAGACCTTGATGGTCTCGAAGGCGGAAAGCACGTCGAGCTTGGTGAGCGCGATGTCGGTCAGGCCGTTGACGCGCGCGGCGTAGTTGGCGATCACGCCGTCGAACCAGCCGCAGCGACGACGGCGGCCGGTCGTGACGCCGTACTCGTAGCCATCCTCCGTCAGGGTGTGGCCGGCCTCGCTCTCATAGGAAAGCTCGGTGGGCATGGGGCCGGAACCGACGCGCGTGATATACGCCTTCATGATGCCGAGCACGCGGTCGATGTTCTTCATTCCCACGCCCGAACCGGTGACGGCGCCGCCGGCGGTGCAGTTGGAGGAGGTGACATACGGATAGGTACCGTGGTCGATATCGAGCAGCGTCGCCTGGGCGCCCTCGAACAGGATGGACTTGCCCTCCTCGACCATGCCGTTGAGCAGAAGGCCGCTCTCGCAGATATAGGGACGCAGGCGCTCGGCATAGCCCAGATACTCGTCGCAGATCTGGTCGACCGTGTAGGTCGGCATGCCGAAGATCTTCTCCAGCTGCGGGTTCACGCGGTCGAGCGCGCGGCCGACCTTCTCGCGGAAAACCGCCTCGTCAAGCATGTCCTGCATACGCAGGCCGATACGCGCCATCTTATCCTGATAGCACGGGCCGATGCCGCGCTTGGTGGTACCGATGTTGTGGTCGCCCAGCAGCTGCTCGTAGGCGCCGTCCAGGTCCATGTGGTACGGCATGATGATGTGCGCGTTGCCCGACACCTTGAGGTTGGCGGTGGAGATGCCGTCGTTCTCGAACATGTCGATCTCTTCCAACAGCACCTTGGGATTCACCACGCACCCGTTGCCGATCACCGAGACGCACTCTGGATACATGATTCCCGACGGAACCTGGTGCAGGCCATATTTACGGTCGCCCACCACGATCGTGTGGCCGGCGTTGTTACCGCCCTGATAGCGAACGACGCAGTCGAAATCCCCGGCGATCAGGTCGCAGATCTTGCCCTTGCCCTCATCGCCCCACTGGGTTCCGACCAACACTGTCGACGGCATGTTGTCTCCTTACGTAAAGCTTGTGCTTCTCCATATAAGCACTCAAACATCAATATTATAGGTCCTTACCCGGACCGGCACGCTCTTGTCGAGGTATTTCCGGCAACCATCATGGTTTGGGCCGCCGAAGGTGCACCGCGGCGCCCCGATCGCACATGCGACCGCCTTGCCAGAAATCATGCCGTGCCCTTCGTCACGCACGTCCGTACAAGCGCCGAAAACACAGGTTGCCCGCGCCTTATCGCGGCGCGGGCAACCTGTGTTACTCCTCTGCGTGCTCGTTGAGCTCGTAGAATTTTGTTGATGCGGGCAAAAAGACCAGGTCCACGTCTCCAATCGGACCCGAGCGGTTCTTCGCCACGATGATGCGCGTGATGCCCTCGGGTGGACGGTCGTCACGGCCCGCCTCCTGCTCGGAGCTCGAGCGATCCAAGAACATGACGATGTCGGCGTCCTGCTCGATGGAGCCCGATTCACGAAGGTCGGACAGCTGCGGGCGCTTGCCCGTGCGCGACTCGACCGCACGGGAGAGCTGCGAGAGCGCGATCAGCGGCACGCCCAGCTCTTTGGCCATGATCTTGAGTCCACGGCTCATCTCGGAAACCTCGACGGCGCGGTTCTCGGCGCGGCGTCCCGCCGGCGGGTTCACGAGCTGCAGGTAGTCGAGGATGATGACGCACTTCTCCTTGTTGTGCAGCATACGGCGCGCCTTCGCGCGGATCTCGGTGACCGTGGTGCCCGGCGTGTCGTCGATCAGGATATCGAGGCGCGACAGGTCCTGTGTCGCCTCGTTGATGTTTGCCCACTCCTGCGGCGAGATGCGGCCGGTACGGAAGTTCGACATGTTGATCTGGGCGTGAGCGCAGATGAAGCGCTGCGCGATTTCCTTGCCGGACATCTCGAGCGAGAAGAACGCCACGGTATAGCCTTCGGACGCGGCGTTCAACGCCAGGTTCAACGCGAACGACGTCTTACCCACAGCGGGTCGCGCGCCGATGATGATGAGCTGGCCCTCGCGCAGGCCCATAAGCATGCGATCGAGGCTCGGGTAACCCGTGGGCGCACCGTGCACGTCGCCGCCCGCCGCGCAGACCTCCTCGGCCTCGTTGTAGGCCTCGATCATGAACTCGGTCAGCGACTTATATGAGCTGCGGACCTCACGCGAGGTGACCGACAGCAGCATGGACTCGGCGCGCTCGATGACCTCCTTGGTATCGGAGGGCGCATCGTAGGCGAGCGCGTTGATCTGGTTGGTAGCTCCGATGATCTCGCGCAGCATGGAATCACGGCGCACGATGCCGGCGTGATGCTGCCAGTTGACCAGCGAAAGCGTCTGGCCCATCAGCTCGAGAATGTACGCCTCTCCGCCCACCGCCTCCAGCTTGTCGATGGACTTGAGATAATCGACCAGCGAGATGGCATCGATCGGGAGGTTGCGGTCATACATCTCGTGCATGGCCTGAAACAGCGTCTTGTGCGCAGGACGGTAGAAGTCGTCCGGCAGCAGCTCGACGAGCGCCTCTTCGACGACTTCGCCCGACAGCAGCATGGCGGCCAAGACATTGGCCTCAGCCTCCACGTTATTGGGCAGACCCTTGTGAGCGCCGCGATCGGTCACGCCCGACGGCGACCACGAGTAATCCGAAGAAGACGGTGCCATGCACGCTCCCTTCCAACCTCATCGATGCAGCGCCCATCCGGCGCCTGCTCGGACCTCAATGGTAAAGCATCGCGCGCATGCGCACGGGGCTCAGCGCGCGCGGTAAATCGGCCAAACCTGACCTCAACATGCCCTGTTGAAATCTCCGTGCTCATTACGGTGCAAAACGACGGCTTTCAACGTTTTCAACAGTTTTACACTCTATCTGACGAGAGTTTTCAACAGCACAGCGTTTACCAGCGAATATACGCAAACCACGGGCGCGATGCCGCGTTTTGATCGAGACTTTACTTGAGGATTTATTGAATCCGCAGGTAGTTGAGGTGTGAATATACAAAGCCCTGATAATCGGCCCATGCGCGTATGCATGCGAACACATGAACGTATCCACTTTTGTCTTCGGCTCCAGCGTTTTCAACAGGCTTACGACGTATGACCTGTGGATTTCTTCATTCGTTTTCTTGTCAAGCCTCATCGCGATTTTTTCTAGGGAAACGCTGATTAATTGCCTTCGTGCCGAGCGGCGCCGTTCCGGGCGCTCGGCGCGGAATGAATTGATCAGCGTTTCCCTGGAATTCCCTCGCGATCGACCCAGCAAAAAGGGGCCCGGACACAGGTCCGAGCCCCTACCGAAGACTTCGGGTGCCAGATGCCTACTCGGCAGCGGCCTCGGTCTCGACGGTCTCCTCGGCAGCAGCCTCGGTCTGCTCGACCTCAGCCTCCGCCTCGACACCCACGAGCACGTTCACGGTAGCGCGGATCTCGCGATACAGAGAAACGACGACGGGGTGAGTGCCGGCGACCTTGATGGGCTTACCGAGCTCGACGCGCTTGCGGTCGATCTCGACGCCCAGCTGGGCGTTGATGGCGTCAGCGACCATGGTGCTGGTCACGGAGCCGAACAGGATGCCCTCGTCGCCGACCTTGGCGTCGACGGTGACGGACTTGCCGTCGATGGCGTCCTTGAGCGCGTTGGCGTCGGCCAGACGGACGGCCTCGCGCTTAGCGATGTTGTTGCGGCGCTCATCGAGCTGCTTCAGGTTGCCCTTGGTAGCCGCAATGGCGAGCTTCTTCGGGAAGAGGTAGTTCTCGGCGTAGCCCTGCGCGACGTCGACGACGTCGCCCTCGCCACCCTTGCCCTTGATCTCACCCAAGAGAATGACTTTCATGAGATCTCCTTGCGTTCGCACCGCTCATGACGGCGCAGAAATTACTGTTGCTCCTGGATGTACGAGCCGTCCCGCGGAAGTTTGCGGAAGTTCGCCCATACATCGATCAGGCCGACGATGCTCATGATAAAGAACATCATCTCGGACCAGAAGATAAAGAAGATGCTGAGGGTCCTCGTCGCGCATCCTATCCGCTTGCGAGACATCCAGGCGTTCACCACGCCGAATCCCTGGCACGCGAAGATGATGCGTATGCTCATCAGCGCCGTGGCGCTGATCGTGCGCAAAATCCCCGCCTCGGCAAAGCCGGTAAACGAGGCTCCCAGGCACACGATCGCAATCGAAAGCACCCCGACGCTCCACATGGGGGCATCGAAGTTCGACAGCGACGGCCGCTTGGGACGCCCGGTGCTGCGCGTGTGCATCAGGTAGGACCCGATGCCCGCAACCAGCGCATCGAGCGAAGCGCTGCTCACATACATGAACGGCCACATCGCTTCGATCAGGTAACCGATCTGCTGGAACAGAAGGTCACCCTCGATGTCCGACCCTGCCGATACCCGAAGGCTGTCGGCAAAGTAGGACGTAGCGATATCGTGGATCGAATCGCCGCTTGACGCGGCAATCGCCGCGTCAATGCCAAAGCTCGCAAGCGCCGCGATCGCGATCGCCACCGATATGTTGGTGACCGTCGCGCCGCGCCACATGCAAAACACGACACCCAGGCAGCTCACCATCATGGGAGCCAGAAGTATCGAGGCATTGACGTCGGAGAACAAGGAGATGAGGACGAGCCCGGCGCACAGTGCAAGTGCGAGGACAAGTCCACGCAACCCCTTAGCCTCCGCCAGCTCACGCATGCCGTATGCGATGAGCAGGACCCCAACGAACGGAAGGAACATCGCGGCGATGCATCCGAGCACCAACATGAGCGTGCCGTGCAAAATCGACGGCGCGACTGCATGCGAGGCCGGATCCGTGGGCACCATGGCGCCCCGCTGCGGATCTTGGCTTCCGTCCTGCATCAGCTAAATCCTCGTCCCTCGCCTAGCCGCGGTTGCGCTCGCCGCGGGAAGAAACCACGGGAACGGTGTAGGGCAGGAGAGCCATCACGCGAGCGCGCTTGATGGCGTTCGCGATGTCATGCTGGTGCTGCGTGCAAGCGCCAGTGACGCGACGGGGCTTGATCTTGCCGCGGTCGGTCATGTACTTACGGAGAAGCTGAGTATCCTTGTAATCGATGTACTCGGTGTTCTCCTTGCAGAACTGGCAGTACTTACGACGCGGCTGACGTGCTGAATAATCATTAGCCATGTCAAAATACCTTTCATTTGGCGCCGCCGGCACATGCCGCAGCGCCGCTCACTTACAACGTGTATCCCGTCCTAGAACGGAATGTCCTCATCGTAGACGTCGACCGCCGGGGGAGCCTGCACCGGTGCGGGTGCGGGCGCCGGCTGGGCCGCGGGAGCGGCATAGCCGCCCGAGTAGCCGCCACCATAGGAGCTGCCGCCGTCCTGGCTGTAGCCACCCTGGTTCTGACCACGGCTCATGAACTCGATTTCATCGACGATGACCTCGAGCTTGCTGCGACGCTGACCGTCGCGCTCCCACGAGCTGTAGCGCAGCTTTCCCTCGATCGCGACCTTCGACCCCTTCTGGAGGTAGCGACTCACGGCCTCGGCACGCGTTCCGAACATCGTGCAGTCGACGAAATTGGGGTAGTCCTCCCAATCGCCGGTCTGCGGATTGCGGCGACGGTCGTTGACCGCCACGCCAAACGAGAGCACCTGGGTGCCACTCGCCGTGGCACGCAGCTCGGGATCGCGGGTGAGGTTACCGGAGATGTTGACTCGATTGATACTCATCAGGCTCACTACCTCTCTTGTTCGGCACGCCTCTCGGCGCGCCGGCTTCCAGACGATTCTTACTCCATGTCGTCACGACGAACGATCATGTGACGAACCACGGCATCGGTGATGCGCAGCACGCGGTCGAGCTCGGCGATCTGGGTGGGATCTGCGTGGAAGTTGATGAGGGTGTAATCACCTTCGGTGAGCTTGTTGATCTCGTAGGCGAGCTTGCGCTTGCCCCACTCGTCAACGTTGTCGACCTTACCGTTACCCTCGGCAATCGTGGTATCGATACGCTTCATCACGGCGAGACGGGTCTCGGGATCGAGCGCGGGGTCGACGAAGAACAGCAGTTCATAAGCCTTCATTTTGTCACCTCCTCTGGACATAAGGCTCCGGGTCGTGAAGGTGCGCCCAGAGCAGGAAAAGACCGGATTACTTTAGAACAACCCGGCAGCTTCCTCAAGTGTCCGTGCGTTCCCGCAGGTACAACCTCATGACCTCCACACATATCGCTGCGTGTGACATGCGGCGGACCAAAACGCGCTGCGCTCCACCAGCATGCCATGGCACCCGGACAGAAATCCTGTGCCTCCATGACGGCGTCAAACAGGACGCCGAACGCATCCATGACATATCCGATGCCCCCCGCGTGGTGCCCACACGCGTCGCGCGCGGGCACGGGTTGCCCTGCCGTCTCGGCGCTCTTCATCATGAAAAAAGGCGCCGCGGCAAGGCGGCGCCTGAGAAGAAGCTATCGGTCTTCATCCCCATCGTCGGTGCTGATGGGGCCGAGCAGGATCGGCCCGCGCTCGGATGCGGGCTCGGCATCGGGGGCGCTATCGGCCTGCGAGGCCGGCACGACCGGCGCCGGCTCGTCGGGAACCTGCTGCACCGCGGCCGGCTCGGCCGTCTGGGATGCAGCCGGCGCGGCCGGCTCGGAAGCACCTGCAGGCTGCTCTGCCGCAGACGCGTCCGCATCGGGCCTGCGAGGGGGCTGGTCGGCCTGGGCGCCGGGATAGGGGTTCGACGCCGCAGCGCTCGCCTGGTACGGAACGCCGTCGGGCAAGGGGGCCGAGGACACGCCCCAGCGGCCGACGTCGAAGCGGCAGAACCACTGACCGACCGCGTTGATGGAGATGAGCTGCATCGCGGTGCCGATCACGCCCCCGAAGAACATGACGACGACCACGAGCACCACCGCCAAGACGATGATGCCGGGCCCGACGCCCTGGATCATATGGCTCGCGTACTCGCTGCCCCTCAATCCGGCCCCGAGCACGAAACCCATCACGCCGCCGAAGGCAAACAGGCTTCCCACCAGCGCGATCGCCATCGAATAGGCCGTGGTGACCAGCCCGCCGATAAGCGACACGCCGTACGCGTGGAGAAATCCGCGCGGATCGCGCCCGATCATCTGGAACAGGCGGTCGACGCGCCAGCCGGCGGCGAAGTTGTCGTAAATGGTCGCGCGCACCATGGCCGCCGTGGCAAACGTCCCCATCAGCAGATTGACGATCAGGATCACCAGAGCGATCAGAATGGACGTGTCGCGCGCGAGATCGAACACCGAGCTCGAGAACACCCCGATGCCCATGGGGAACGCGGCGATGGGATACCAGCCGCCGAACAGCATGAGGTCGATCGCCCCGAGCACGAGGCCCATGGTCACCGTGAGCAGAAACGCGATGCCGCCCGTCGAAAGCACCTTGCCGTAGGCGACGCCGCGCTGCTTGGGCGCTGCGTCGACGCCCCATGCGGTCAGGCGCGCCCACTCCAGGCCGTATCCAAGGATGGCGATCTGGCCCAAGATGGGAATCCAGCCGACAAGGGTGAGGATTAGCAGCGGCTTGATCCATCCCTTGTCGCGCGTCAGCATCTTCCAGGAAGAGACGAATCCCAGCTGCTGTGCGTACATATCTCTTACTCCTCTGATCTCAGGTCGCCGAGGCGACCGTGCCATGCACCTTCACCGCTTTATCGCGCCGCGATAGCCTCGCCTACCGGGCAACGTCCGCGAACAGCGACCGCACCGTCCCCATGCAGATAGACGATTCGGCAAACGAATACGCAGCGCCCGCGCGATACGGCAGCACCATCAGGCGCGCCATGGCGTCCCCGCGACACGCCGCCTCGCATATGAGGGCGCCGGTATGCCCGGCATCGACATCAACGAACCCATCATAGACAAAGGCATACGCCTCCGGCTTCTCGCGGACCAAAAGATCGCGCACGGAGCGGTAGATATCCCGTGCCGACCGACCGTGGTGCTCAACGATGTCGTACCCGTCGGATGCGCACATGATGGTAAAGGGAGCGAGGGAACCGCATCCGATAAGGCACGACCGCGCCTCCGCAAACGCGTGGTCGACGGCGACGCGCAGCGCCTCTGCCGGCATGGCGTGCGTGGCTATGCTCGTGGCGTACATCGCGGTTCCTCCTTTCTCACATCCTCAGTGTATCCGCGACAGAATGCCCTTATGACGGCATTTGCCCAGATTAAGCGGGTCTTAAGGCGTCGGGGGAGACAGAGACTCCTGCCTGCCGGCTCCTTAACTCCCCCACATTTTTTCGCCATCTTGCAAATGACACTTGCGCGCGGCGCTGGATACGGTAAAATTGCCGTTGCATTTCACGGAGAGTTGTCCGAGTGGCCGAAGGAGCACGATTGGAAATCGTGTAGGCGCCAAAAGCGTCTCCAGGGTTCAAATCCCTGACTCTCCGCCAGCATCTTCTCATGGCGCGCCCCTTGTGACGCGCCATGTTTCACTCCAACGGAGGAGTGGCAGAGTGGTTGAATGCGGCGGTCTCGAAAACCGTTTACCCGGTAACCCGGGTACGAGGGTTCGAATCCCTCCTCCTCCGCCATCATGGAACGCAAAGCGCCCGCCAGCTCGGGCGCTTTTTTGTATGTCGCCCCACCTGCGAAGACAGAGCGAGCGCAAAGCCCTCCGGCCAGAACGCGGGAGCGAAGCTGGAGCTCTTGTTCCAAATCTATGACGGCAAACGATGCGAGCGCTATCCGGTATACTTTGTCTCACATCCCACGGGGCGCAAAGCCCGGAACGGAGCTGAGCATGATTCCGACCATCATCGCGATCGTTGTCGTCATCGTCATCGTCTGCGTAATCGCGGGCATCTACAACAACATGGTCACGCTGCGCAATCGCATCGACAACGCGTGGCAGAACATCGATACCCAGCTTCAGCGTCGAAACGACCTGATCCCCAACCTCGTCGAGACCGTCAAGGGCTACGCGTCGCACGAGCGCGAGGCGCTTGCCGCCGTCACCAACGCGCGCAACGCGGCCGTCACGGCGACGACGCCCGACGAGAAGATGGCCGCCGACGGCGTGCTCACCAGCGCCCTGCGCCAGCTGTTCGCGGTGGCCGAGGCCTATCCTGATCTCAAGGCCAACGCCAATTTTATGCAGCTCCAGACCTCGCTCGAGGACACTGAGAACAAGGTCTCCTACGCCCGTCAGAGCTACAACGACTGCGTGCTCAACTACAACAACGCCATCCAGACGTTCCCCGGCGTCATCTTTGCCGGCATCTTCCAGTTCAAGGAGCGTCAGGGCTTCGAGGCGGAAGAGGCGGCGCGCTCCGTCCCGAACGTGAAGTTCTAAGCAGCGCCGATCACGTGGCCGATGTGCGCCCGGGGGCTTTACCTCGGGCGCTTTTTTGCGCGCCGCCCCGCACTCCCCGCTCACGGGAATCCCCTTCATTCATGAAAAAGTACGGGTGTCAAACAAACAAATCCTGGGCAAACGCCGAAAAGGGTCCCGTTCATTCATGAATGAACGAAGGCCCGCATCTGCCACAAGGGACCGGCTGCCCATCGGGCACAGGCGCATATGCCCTTTTGCCGCGCACAGCGGTACAATCAGGCGGACTGCGAACCCGATGCACGAACGGATCGACCCGAAGACATGACTTCCCCTCAGCCCAAGCAGGAGACCACCGGCACCAAGCCCGCATCCGCGCACGCCCCGCGCGCAGATGCAGCCCGCCAGCAGGACATGCGCCCCGCTCGCCCGCGCTCACGCTATATCCCGGCGCTCGACGGCATCCGCACGCTTGCCGTCGCGGCGGTCGTCCTCTACCACCTGGGCTTCTCATGGATCCAAGGCGGCCTCCAGGGCGTCACGATGTTCTTCGTGCTGTCCGGATACCTCATTACCCACCTGCTGATCGTGGAATACCGCGGCACCGGACGCATCGACCTCAAGGACTTCTGGATTCGCCGCATCCGTCGCCTGCTGCCCGCCGTGCTGACGGTCATCGTGGCGACCATCATCTTGTGCGCGCTGTTCAACCATGTGATGCTCACCAAGATGAGGCCGGACATCGTCCCCTCCATCCTGTTCTTCAACAACTGGTGGCAGATCCTGCGAAACGTGTCGTACTTCGATGCGCTGGGCGACCCCTCGCCGCTCACCCACTTCTGGTCGCTGGCCATCGAGGAGCAGTTCTATCTGATCTGGCCCCTGCTGCTGATGGGCGTCTGGAAGCTCGGCGGCAAGAACAAGCTCGTGCGCCGGGGCACGCTCGTGCTGGCCATCGTGTCGGCGGTCGCCATGACGGCGCTGTACGATCCGTCGGTCGACCCGAGCCGCGTGTACTACGGCACCGATACGCGCGTGTTCTCGCTGCTTCTGGGCGCCTGGCTCGCGTTTATCCCGACCTCCTCGATGCGTCTCGGCTGGCTCGCCCCGCATCTGCGCAAACTCGCCAGGAGGCTTGGGAAGGCCGCAGGCGAGCACAAGCCGGCGGATTCTCACCGCGCGGGCGCCCCGCATCCTACCTACCGCATGGTCGCCCAGAAGTCCGCCGATGCGATCCGCGGCGAGCAGAGGGGGGCGAACAGCCCGTGGCCCATCGACGTCATCGGCCTTTTGAGCCTTGTGGCGCTGATCGCCATCATGGCCCTCACCAACGGTTACACCGCCTTCCAGTACCAAGGCGGCACCCTGCTGTGCTCGCTGCTCACGGTTGCGCTGGTGGCCGCCTGCGTGCAGCCCGACACGCTGCTGTCACGCGCGTTCTCGCTGCCGCCGCTCGTGTGGCTCGGCAAGCGCTCGTACGGCATCTACCTGTGGCATTACCCGCTGCTTTTGCTCATGAACCCCGTGAGCGACATCAGCGAGAAGCCCTGGTGGGTCTATATCATCCAGATCGCCCTGGTCATCCTAGCGGCGGAGCTCTCGTACCGCTTCATCGAGACGCCGTTCAGGCACGGGCTGTTCGGCAAGATCGTCAAGCAGCTCAAAGGGTCGCACGAGACGCCCGGTCGCCTGGCGCGCAAGCACCCGCTTCCCGTTGCGGCGACCACGCTCGTGCTGGTCGCCGCCGTAGCGGGGCTCGTCCTGGTGCCCGACACCTCCGCCCTGTCGGCAGAGGGCGCCGCCCTGCTCGAGCAGGGCACCGATGACGGGCAGGACGCTACGGGCGCCGAAGGGCAGGCGGATGGCACCCCTGCCGATCAGGAGGATGGCGAGACGACCGCCGCCGAACCCCAAGGGGCCTATGACATCGTGATGATCGGCGATTCGGTCTCGGTGCGCGTCATCCCGGCGTTTGAGGAGAAATTCCCCCACGGATACATCGACGCGGCGAAGAACCGCCAGTTCGGCACGGGCATCGAGATCTATCAGAGCCTCGTCGACCAGAATCTCGCCGGAGGCATCCTCGTGTTCGCCCTGGGCACGAACGGACCGATGAGCGACGAGCAGATCGACACGCTCATGGGGATCGCCGGGGCGGACCGCACCGTGGTGTTCGTCAACACGCGCAGCCCGCAGCCATGGACCGGCCCCACGAACGAGACGCTTGCGCGAGCGGCCGAGCGCTATTCCAACGTGCGCATTGTTGACTGGTACGGCTACAGCGAGGGCCGCAACGACGTCTTCGACGGCGACGGCACGCATCTGAACGAGTCGGGCGCGGTCGAATACGTGGATCTCATCTACTCTGCGGTCGAAGACATCCTGCCCGTGCACCTCGATGACCCCGAGCTGCAGCAAGAGCTGCAGAGCCGGATGCAATCGGTGACCGACGGCATCAGGACCTCGCTGACCGATAGCATGACCTCGGTGCTGCTCGAGCCCTATAACGCGCAGGAGTAGCCGGGGCGCGTCATCGGCATCGGCATGCCCCGGCTTCGCCTCTGTGCCGCCTCGCGAGCGCGCGCCTTTCGGTCCGATCAGTACCCGAGGGCCTGGAGCACGAACATGATGATGGTCAGCACGGTGATGATGACGATGGTCGCCCAGGTCAGCACGTTCCACACGCGCCCGTTGCGATACTCGCCCATGATGTGGCGGTCCTGGGCGATGAACAGCAGGAAGACCAGCAGCACCGGCAGCAGCACGCCGTTGATGACCTGCGCGCTCATCATGATCTGGAACAGATTGACGCCGGGCATGATCACCAGCAGGGCCGAAGCGACGATGACCGCGGTGATGATACCGCGGTAGATCGGCGCCTCCTCCCAGCTGCGGTCCGCTCCGCGCTCCCAGCCGAACGCCTCGCAGATCGCGCTCGAGGTGACGCCGGGCAGCACGCAGGCGGCCAGAAAGCTCGCCGCCACCAGGTCGGATGCGAACAGGATGGTGGAGAACTCGCCCGCGATGGGCTCGAGGGCGAGCGCCGCGTCGGCGGCATCCGACACCTGGACGCCCGCCGGGTAGAGAACCGCACCGGTCGTGACCACGATGAACCACGCGACGGCGCAGGCGATGATCGAGCCCGACGTCGTGTCGATGCGCTGCAGGATGATGCCGCTCTCGTCGACGTTCTTGTCGACCACGTTGTTTTGCGCCAAGAAGATCATCCACGGTGCGATGGTGGTGCCGATCGTCGCCACGAGCAGCGAGACGTACTCGGGTTCGGGCACGATATGAGGCGACACCGTCGCCGCCGTGACCTGCCCCCAATCGGGACCCGCCAAAAACGCCGCCACGATATAGGTCACGAACACGCAGCTCACCATGAGCAGGATCTTCTCGATGCGCTGGAAGCTTCCCGACATGGTGAGCGACCAGATGGCCAGACCGACCAGGGGAACCGATACCGTGGCGGGCACGCCGAACAGCGCGAGGCCGCTTGCGATGCCGGCAAACTCCGAGATGGTCACGGCGGTGTTCGCGACCAGCAGCGCACCCATCGCCAGCGCGCTCTTCCGCACGCCGTACTTCTCGCGGATGAGCGACGCGAAGCCCTTGCCGGTCACGCAGCCGCACCGCGCCGCGGTCTCCTGTACCACGATGAGGAGCACCGCCATGAGCGGCAGCATCCACAGCGTGCCGTAGCCGTAGCTTGCTCCCGCGCTCGAATACGTGGCGATGCCGCCCGCGTCGTTGCCCGATAGAGCAGCCAAAAGACCGGGACCCATGGCGCCGAGCACCATCCCGATCGTCAACTTCTGATGCGTCCGTCTTGCCATGTCAGCACCCCTACGCGGCGATCACGGAGACCGCGAGGGTCGAGACGACCGAATAGAGCGCGCACGCGATCAGCACGGCCGACACGCTGAGCGCGATGCCCGACGTGTTGAGGTCGTGCTCGTCGCGCCAGAACAGCACCTTGAGGTAGATGACCGAAAGCGCGCAGCTCACAAACGTCACGCCCGCCGCGCAGGCAAAGCAGGCGGACAGCATGCGCGCCGCCCCGATGAGCGCGTTGACGGCGCCGTCGGGATCCGCCGCGGCAGGCATCCACCCGCCAGCCGAGGCGCTGGCCAGCACGTCGTCGGAATAGGCGGCGCCCAGCACCAGCTGGCCGCATAGGTAGATCACGAGCGCCAGCACCGCGCCGACAAGCACGGTCTGCAGGAAAAAGGCCAGGTAGGGCTTGTCCTCATCGTCAGCCTCATCGTACTCCAGATAGTAGTTGCGCACGTATGAGACGACACGGCTCGCCGCGAGCAGGGAGACGGGCATGACACACATGGGGTAGATGAAGTAGCTTCCAAGACCGCCCATCATCTGCAGGACCGCCGCGATGATGCCCGATGCGATGGCCCAGACGAGCAGCCAGTACTGGCGGCGCGCGAACCACGAGAACACGTGCATGGACTCGCCCGATCCGCCCTCGGCGCCCGCCATGCCGGCGATCTGCAGGTCCTCCTGGTGCTCCTCGTTCATGACCTCCATGGCGTCGTCGACCGTGACGATGCCCAGGATATGGCGATTCTCGTCGCACACGGGCATGGCCGCGAGGTTGTACTTGGACATCTCCTCGGCGACGTCTTCCTGGTCCTCGTCGGGCGAGACCCAGACCACGTCGCGATACGCAAGGCTGTTCAGGCGCGCATCGTGATCGGCAACGATCAGGGTGCGCAGCGAGAGCACGCCGGTGAGTGCGCCCGCGGGGTCGGTGGTGTAGACGTAATACACGCTCTCGAAGTCCTCGTCGAGCTTGCGCAGGCCGTCGATGGCATCGGCAACGGTCGATGTTGCCGGCAGGGCCACGAACTCGGACGTCATGATACGACCGGCGGTGTTCTCCTCGTAGCCCAGCAGGTTGCGGATGGCACGCTCCTCCTTGACGCCCATGAGGCGCAGAAGCTTCTCGGCCTTCTCGTAGTCGAGCTCGTCGATGAGGGCGGCGGCGTCGTCGGGGTCCATCAAGGCCAGCATCGAGGACGCATCGCGATCGGACAGGCCCTCGAGCATCTCGGCCACGAGCTCGTCGTCATCGAGCTCGGAGATGGCCTCGGCGGCCTGCGCCGTGTCGAGCTGGGCGAAAACCTGGCCGCGTAGGCGCGGGTCGAGCTGCTCGATGATGTCGGCGATGTCCGCCGGGTGCAGCTCGCCGAGGGTCTTGTGGGAAACGGACAGCTTGATGGTCTGCGTGGAGCGCTCGAGCAGGTCCATGTACGACCACGCGATGATGTCCTCTTGGAGCGGCTTGCCCACCGCGCGCGAGGCGGCGACCACGACGCGCTCGAGCACGGGATGCAGCGTGCGCAGAAGGCCGCGGACGCCCACCTCGGCGCCGAGCAGGCGCAGCTGGTTTTCGCCCGACGCGGACAGCTTGATGTCGTTCACGCGCACGACCTTCATGCCCTGCGTGTCGACGATCTGCTTGTTCATGATGTCGCGAGCGAGCAGCACCTCGTCGGGCTGCAGATAGGAGAAGCGAATGTCGGTGGCGGGCATTTTGAGATACACGCCATCGTCATCGAAGCGCTCGACATATTTGCGCCACGAGATCATGAACGGGGTCTTGCCGGGCCCCTGGAACGCGAGTGACGTCACATGAGGGAAAACCTCACCCGTGGCGATGCCCAAGTCATTGACGATGCCGATGCGCTCGCCCGCCGAATCGACGACAGGAAGCTTGAGCATCTCTGAAAGATAGTTCATGGTGCTCCTTCGAAGAAGAAAAGAAAGCTATGGCCGCGCAACCCCGGCGCGCGCCATGACGAAGGGCACCCGCAGGGGTCAGCTACTGTGTGGTCGAGGTTTGGATCTCACCTGTTACCTTTCTCGTGACCCCCATACAAGAACAAGACGGCCGCGCCCGATAGGCACAGCCGTCTGTACTATAGCATGCAATTTTAGGGACAGTCCCTAAAATTGCAGGGGGCGATTCCGCCATCACCCTCTGCGACGTATGTGAATTTTTAGGGACTGTCCCTAAAATTTCACTACAGGTTGGGGAGTGTAGCGTCTTCGGGCATCTTGACGGTCCCATCGATCACGTCCTGGGGAAAGCGCCCGTCGAGCTCCATGAGCTCCGACACCGTCACCAGCTCGTAGCCGTCGGCCTGCAGGGCCTCGATGATGCCCGGCAGCGCCTCGACGTCCTGGGCGCGGTTCCCGCCGCCGTCATGCATAAGCGCGATCGCGCCGTTGTAGGCACCCGCGAGCACCTTGTTCTTGATGGCCTCGGCGCCGGGCAGCTTCCAGTCGAGCGTGTCGATGTTCCACAGCACGTTGCAGCTGATCAGATCCCCCGCGCGCGCCCATTCGGTAAGCGTGAAGGCGCCGTACGGAGCTCGGATCATCTGAGGCCGGAAACCCGACGCCCCCTCGATGGCGTCCGCCGCGCTGCTGATCTCGGCGCGCAGCGAATCGCGATCGCAATCGGGCAGGTTGGCGTGCTGATTCGTGTGGCTCGCCATCTCATGGCCGCCCTCCACGACCGCCTTGCTGTCGCTGTCGACCTGCGTGCCGAGATTGAAGAACGTCGCCTTGACGCCATAGCGGTCGAGGATGGCCAAGATGTCTTTGGTGTACGCGCTCGGACCGTCATCAAACGTCAGCGCTATGTACTTCTTGTCGCCTTTGGGCTTGGGATTGTACATGGAGACCACCATGTCCACCGGAGCCTCGACGACCTCCTTGTCGGCGGTCTCGCCGGACTGCTTGCCCGTCCACACCTTCTTTTTGCCCGGCTTGCCCCACTGCGACACGAACTGGATCGCACCGGAGCCATCCGATGTGATGTTCGGGGCGATCTCGACGATCTCCTCGACATACTCCTCGGTCTTGTCGAGACCGTCGGACACGGTCAGCGTAAGGTCGTCGTCGAGCTCCATCTCGGGAAGCTCCGACGTCTCCACCGCCTCGCCTTCGCTGATGACCGAGCAGCGCTCTCCGCCCTGTTCATCGAGAACGTTGCCGTTGACCGACAGCAGGCGTCCGGCCTTGACGCCGAAGTAGTTGTTGTCGGCAAGGAACTGGTCGACCGGCGTGCCGATCTTGCCCGACACCTCCTGGCCGTTGACGGTAACGTCGATGGAACGCCAGAAGAACTGATAGCCGATACCGATGCCGACGGCGGCGATCAGCACGACCGCCACGGCCGCCGCGATGAGCGGCACGCGCTGCATACCGCGATGCTCGTGACGCACGTACGCCTCGCGATGCCGCACGGGCGCCACGCCCCGAGGCGCCCCGTGTCCCTGACGCGGCGCAGAAGATGTCCGAGGCGAACCCTGCGCTGCGTGCGGCGTATACGCCTGCTGGCGGGATCTCTGCGGGCGCACCGCCCTTGGATGGGCAGCCCCCGACGATTGGGGCCGAGAAACGGCCTTCCGCGGTCGCGGCGCAGGAGTCTGGTGGGATGCAGGGGCAAGCCGAGACGAAGCGGCACGGGTGTGGGCGGTCGGCTTGTGCGACGCCCCTGCCGTCGAGGCGTGTCCCGATGCCGGCCGATAGGTCGGATGCTGAGACGGGACCGATGTGCGCGCATGGGGACGCGACGCGGCGCCCTTCTGGACACCGCGATCAGGCTGCGATGCCGAACGGGCACCGGACGGGGACTGGGCCGTTTTCCCCTGTGGGCTCTTCTCATGCATGTCGCTCATCGGACCATCTTTTCGTATCGATCACGTCGCGCAGCGGTACGCAACGTCGAACAGGCTGTGTCCATCATGACCTTCGTCGCGGCCGCAACCCTGCATGCCTGCGACAACCGGATGATTTTCGACGATTCCTACATCATGATTGTATTTTTATCTATTCGGATTCCCCCTCACCCTCATCTATTTCAAGCGATAGATGAGGCAGGACGGCATCCGCGGGCATCGAGGTGCGGGACAGGTCGAGCGTGTTGGCCAGCTCCTCGTCGGTCTTGATGAGCTCCGAGAGGCTCACGATCTGATAGCCCTCGTCTTGAAGGCGCGAAAGCAGGGCCGGCAGCAGCTCCAGGGTCTGCTCGCCGCACGAGTCGTTGTCGGTCAGAAGGATGATGTCGCCGTTGCCGACCGAACCCATGACGGTCTCGATCACCGAATCGGCGCCGGGCAGCAGGTAGTCGCCCGAATCGATATTCCACGTCACGACCGCGCTCACCAGATCCATGGCCTCGGTCCAATTCTGCTCGGAGAACAGACCGTAGGGCGGTCGCAGCAGCGCGCAGGTCGTATCTGCGGCACGATCGATCGCGTCGAAACCCTGGGTGAGCTGCTGGCGCAGGTCGTCACCGGACAGCGTCGTGAGGTCGACATCGTTTTGACCGTTCGAGCCCAGCTCGTTGTCGCTGGCGGCGATGCTTGCCACCGCAGCCTGGTTGGCATCGACCCGATCGCCCTGCATGAAGAAGGTCGCCGTGGCGCCCGCGTCGGAGAGCACCCGGAGGATCTGCTCGGTATAGCTGCTGGGGCCCTCGTCGAAGGTCAAGGCCACGTACTTTCCGTCCGCCGGAGAGACGGACGTCGCGCGCACCACGCAGTTCTGGACCTCCTGCACCACACCGCGATCGGCGGTGATGCCGGAGACCGCGCCCGTCCACACCTCGGTCCTTCCAGGGATGCCCCAGGTCTCGACGTACTGGATGGGGCCGCTGCCCTTGAGCGTCAGCGTCGGCTGGATCGCGGTGGCCTGGACCTCGTGCTCCTCGTAGACATCGCGCCCGTCGCCGATGGTGAGCTCCTCGCCACCCGTGAGCTGGGTGGTATCGAGCTCGGCGTTGCCGATCTGCTCGCCGTTCAGCACGACGGAATAGGCCTCTCCCCCGCGCTTCTCGAGCACGCTGTCATCGACCGCCAGCAGATCGCCCGCACGATAGCTCAGCTCCTGGTCGTCGATGAGCTGCTGGATGGTCGAGTTGATGCGCACCGAGCTTTCTGAACCGTTCAAGGTGATGGGCACGCTGCGGTTGATGTACCACACGACGCTCGCCACGAACAGCAGGGCGGCGCAGGCGACCGCGATGATCGCATAGGGTCGGCGCGAATCGTTGCGGCGGGGCATCATGCGGCCGCGACCGTGGCGTCCGAACCCCTGCGTATGGTGGAGATATTGCGCCCCCGGCCGGCGCTTGCCCTTGCGGCGCGCAGAAGGCAGCTGGTTGCCGTTGCTGCGCCGATAGTGTGGCTTCTTCGAGATTTTGGAGTAGGAGGTGGTGTAGTTAGGCAATGGTTCTCCCCTTGGTGCGTTTGGGAAAACTGTACCATTGTTGGCCGTGCAATTTTGGGGAAACACCGATCAATCGCGTCCGCGGCACCCGGCACGGGGCGACTGGCGCGAAATGAATCGATCAGCGGTTCCCCGAGGACTCATCCCAAAATTGCACGCGCTACTTCTTTTTCTTCTTGGGCGCCCCCGCCGCCTTGCGATACTCCGCGGCAAACGACGAGAACATCCCCTTGGTCTTGCCGAGCTGCTTGCCCAGCGCGCGGCTTCCCTTGTCGAGCGCTTTCGAGCCGTGCTCGTCGATCTTGGCCGCGCCCTTTTTGACCTTGTCGCCGATCACGACGGTCGCCTCGGCCGCCTTGGCGGCAGCGCCGCCGGAAAGCTCCAGCTCGCACGCCTTGTCGGAAACGACCATGGCGCCTTTTTTATAGCCCTTGAGGTAGGAGGCGGGCATCTCGATATCGCCCACGAGCATACTCGAGGTGCTGCCGTTGGTGATCTTAAACGTGGAGACCTTGCCGGTCTTGGCGTCGAAGGCGCAGTCGGCGCAGTAGCCCATGGCCTTACCGGAAGCGGTCACGACATCCATGCCGGTCCAGATGAGGCACTCATCGAGGTTGATGCCCAAGCGCTTGGCCGCCGCATCATCGTAGTTCTCCTTGCCGTCGGCCACCGCGATCACGCCTTCATATACCTTGAGCGCG
This sequence comes from Collinsella sp. An271, assembly GCF_002159695.1. Lineage (NCBI taxonomy): Bacteria > Bacillati > Actinomycetota > Coriobacteriia > Coriobacteriales > Coriobacteriaceae > Collinsella > Collinsella sp. An271. The sequence goes on from NZ_NFJE01000005.1 coordinate 42,919, forward strand.
TCGAGTGCCACGAAGCGATCGGGCTGCTTGATCATCGCGGCGACATCGGGCAGCTTGACCATGAAGCCCACGACGCGCAGACCATCGGGCGAGAACACGGCAAAATGCACCCGCCCGAGTCGCTTGGGCTCGCGCGGGGTGCCATCCTTGTTGGTTCGCTTGGATTCGGCGGGCATGCGGTAGATGCGCGCGCCCTGGAGATCTGCGACGAGCATTTACGCCTCGGCAGCGGCCTCAGCGCCCGCAGCGGGGGCATCGGTCACGACGGACTCGACGACGACGTCGGCAGCGGGCGTCACGTTGCCCCCGGCGATGGCGTCGTTGAGCTGCTCGCGGAGCTGATCCATGCGCTCGCGGGCCAAATCGACCTTGGCGCGAAGCTCATCGGTCTTGGCGTCCACCATGGGGCCGAAATCGGTTGCGGCGGCACGGGCCGTATCGACGCCCTGCTCATACATGTCGCGTGCGCTGTCCCATGCGTCGTTGGCCATGTCGGCGGCCATGGCGCGCGTCTCGGCGCCCGAGCGAGGAGCCACCAGGATGCCGGCGACCACACCAGCGGCGGTACCCAAGACCGCGCCTGCGACAAAACTGAATCCCTTACCCATGTTGCTCCTCCCGTATAGAGTGAACGTTGTCGATGGAGTCTTCATTATACCTGCGTGTACCCACTCGGGGCATCGCATAGACCCAAACGGCGCCGGGTGGCCCGTATCGATGGGCCGCCCGGCGCCGTTTGCGGTCGGTTTTACTCGGAACGGCGGTTGGACGCCGCGCCGCCGAACATCGGGCGGAACACGTCGGCAACGCGCTTGGCAGGCGCATGACCTGCCATCTTGGCCCGCATGCGCAGGCCCTCGGTGTCGATGGCGCGACGCGGGGCATCCTGGCGGGGTACGGCGGCCTCCGGCTGAACCGGAGCCTGGGCCTCAGTCGCCGAGACGGGTTCGGGGCTACCCTCGGAATCAGTGCCCTCCGCTTCCGCGTCCTCGGCGGCGTCGGCGGCCTGCTCCCCCTCGCCGCGCAGATTGAGCACCAGGCTGCGCAGAGCGGCGACGGTGCCGGGAAAATCGGGCGCCGGCGCCGAGGCGTGCAGGAACGCCCAGTCCATCATGAAGGATGCAGAGGAAAGCGCGCCGACGGTCAACGCGTCATCGGGGCACGAAAGCTCGACGTCGAACAGGCGCTCGTCACCGGGGACCGCACGGGTGCGCCCGCACGACACGTTGCCGCCCAGGCCGGTCTCGTTCATGATCTCGACCGTCAGATGCTCAAGCAGGTGCGCGAGCTCGGTATCGCCCATGCACTCCTGGAATTCACGGCCGGTGTCGCCCAGGCACAGATGCTTGGCGATGGCCGGCGCCAGATAGTAGACGCGCGCCGTCGCCTCGATATCCTCCGAGGTCTTGAGAGGCATGCCGGGGTTGACCAGCACGCGGGCGCAGAGCTTGTCGACGCCCACCGTGATCTTCAGGATGTTGAACAGCTGTGCCATGAACGTTTCCGCCTTTTCGTCTTTCGCTACGCCCGCGGCAAGCCGCGAACCGTTACTTATCATTATGCCCGTCTTCGGCCTCGTCCGCAGGCTTGGGCTCTGCGTCGGGGTCGGGACCGGTCACGCGGATGAGCGAGATGCGCTGCCCGCGCATGGACTGCACCTTGAACTTGTACCCGTCCTGCTCGAAGACGGCGCCGATATCGGGCACCGAATCACACAGATCCAAGATCCAGCCGGCAAGGGTCTCGTAATCGTCGCTCTCCTCGATGGGCCAACCGAGCTCGGCAGCATCATCGCACGAAAAGCGTCCGTCGACCAGCCACTCGCGACGCGACAGGCGGGTGAGGTACTTGTTGTCGGGGTCGAACTCGTCCTCGATCTCACCCACGAATTCCTCGACGATGTCCTCGATCGTGATGACGCCGGCCGTTCCGCCGTACTCGTCCACCACCACAACCATCTGTTCATGCGCCGTCTGCATCTCGGACAGCAGCGGCAGGATGTCCTTGGTGTCCGGAACGAAGGTGGCGTCGCGCACGTAGTCGCTCACCGGGGAGTCCGACAGGCCCTCGAGGGCGGGGCGGATCAGATCCTTGATGTGGGCGATGCCCACGATGCAGTCCTGGTCCTCGCGATAAATGGGGATGCGGGAGAAACCGGTCTCGCGCATGACGGTGAGGACGGACATGATGTTGTCGTCCTCTTCGCACATGGTGACGTCGACGCGCGGCACCATGACCTCGCGCGCCACGGCATCGCCCAGGTCGAAGACCTCGTGGATGATGCGTTTCTCCTCATCGAGCAGCGTGTCCTGCTCGCTGATCATGTACTTGATCTCCTCCTCGGAGACGTTCTGGCGATCGTCGGCACTCTTGATGCCCAGCAGCTTGGACAGGCCGTTGGCGGAGGCCTGGGTCAGCCACACGAGCGGCTTGGCCAGGTTCCGGAAGGTGGAGATGGGGCCGGCGACGGACTTCGCCATGCCCTCGGCGTCCGCGAGGCCGATGCGCTTGGGGACGAGCTCGCCGATCACGATGGACAGATACGACACGACCAGCGTGATGATGATGGGCGAGATGACCGGGGCGATTGTCGTGAGCGGGCTCAGGCCGAACGACTCGAGCCAGGTCGCCAGCGGATCGGACAGCGTGTTGGACGACACGGTCGCGGAGAAGAAACCGACGAGCGTGATGGCGACCTGGATGGTCGCGAGAAAGTCGGTGGAATCCGTCGAGAGCTCGAGCGCCTTGGCGGCGCGCCTGTCGCCCTCCTCGGCGTCGTGCTCGAGGCTGGCGCGCTTTGCCGTGGTGAGCGCCATCTCCGACATGGAGAAATAGCCGTTCAGAAGCGTCAGAAGAAGCGTTGCGATGATGGAAATTGCTATGCCCATAGCGTAATGATCGAACCTCCGAGGTCGAGTGGAAACGTGGCGATCCGCCTGCGCGGATGACGGTACGGGTGGCGCGAGGGCGCCCGAACTATCAGATCACGAAAAGGATCACCACCATAAAGATGAAGATGCTGCCGGCAAGCACCCACAGGTGCCAGACGCTGTGCATGTAGCGGATGCTCTTCATGAGGTAGAAGATGGTGCCGATGGTGTAGCACAGGCCGCCGACGACAAGGAGCGCGAGCGCGAGCGGATCGAGCGCCGCTACGAGCTGGGGCAGACGGAACACCACGAGCCAGCCCATGACGAGGTAGATGATGATCGTCACCCAGCGCGGCTGGCGTTGACGTCCGACGATCTCGAAGGAGATGCCCGCGAAGGCGAGCGCCCAGATGACCACGAACATGACGATGCCGCCGTACGGCTCGAGCGTGATGAGGAGAAACGGGGTATAGGAGCCCGCGATAAGCAGGTAGATGCAGCTGTGGTCGATGGTGCGGAAGATGCGCTTCGCCGCGGGCACCTGGATGGCGTGGTACAGCGTCGACGCAAGGTACTCGAGGATGATCGAGACGCCGAACACGATGGCCGAGGCCATATGCGCAGGCGCCGCGCCGCCGAGAGCGGCCTTCACGATGAGGAGCACGAGGCCGGCGATGCCGAGCAGGACGCCGATGCCGTGCGTGATGGAGTTCGCGATTTCTTCGCCGACCGTGTAGTGCGGCGGTTCTTTGGGATTGCGCCCACGGTCCTGCTTGCAAGGGTATTTGGGGCAGGAGCGTCGCCGTTTGGGGCAGGTGGCGCATACATCCTCGACGGCGTCGTCGCGCACGTCGGTTACCACCTGAACAGGTGAGGGATCATCGGATTCGGGCACCGGCGCGGACGAGCCGCCCGGCACCGTGGTACTTCGCGATGTGGAACTGTCGCCTGATGCGGACATGTTGCTGAGCAATCCTCCAAATATAGACCGCTCAAAACTATAGCAAACGAGCAGGGTGTCGTACAAGTAGCAACGTTTTGGGTCGTTTGGGGACGGGTTCATCTTCGTCGACGACATGTCGTCGACGAAGATGAACCCGTCCCCAAACGACCCAAAACGCCGCCCGCCCCAGGACAATCCTGGGGCGGGCGGCCCAATCGACTGCTTGTCGCTACTTCATCGTGATGAGCTCATAGCGGCTCGTACCCAGACCGATCTTCTCGGCGTGCTCGATGCAGGAGCGCCAGTTGGTGTCGGGATGGGTCATGTTGAAGTGGTCGTGCTCGCAGCGCTCGGGAATGCCGCCCTCGGCCTCGAGCTTGTCGCGCATGTCGGTGAGCTCGGTGTTCGGCAGCGCCGGCGCGGCCAGCGCCATGTCGATGCAGGCCTGGTCGATGGCAACCGGGTCGAAGCTCGCGAACATGCCCAGATCGGGCACGATGGGCGTGTCGTTCTCGGCATGGCAGTCGCAGTTGGGGCTGATGTCGATGGCGAGCGAGATATGGAAGTTGGGGCGATCCTGCACGACGGCCTGCGTGTACTCGGCGATCTTGCAGTTCAGCACATCCACGGCCTGGTCGTAATCCGGCTCGATGGCATCCTGGTTGCAGGCGCCGATGCAGCGGCCGCAGCCCACGCAGCGGTCGTGATCGATGTGCGCCACCGGAACCGTCACGACCTTGCCGCTCTTGAGCTCGCGCTCGCGCGTCTCCTCGAACGTGATGGCGCCGTGGGCGCAGATGCGCTCGCAAGCACGGCACCCGATGCAACCTTCCGTATGGACGCTGGGCTTGCCCGACGCGTGCTGCTCCATCTTGCCGGCGCGGCTGCCGCCGCCCATACCCAGGTTCTTCATGGCGCCACCGAAGCCGGCCTGCTCATGGCCCTTGAAATGCGTGAGGCTGATCACGATGTCGGCGTCCATCAGCGCGCGGCCGATCTTGGCCTCCTTGACGTACTCGCCGTTCTTCACCGGCACGAGCGCCTCATCGGTGCCTTTGAGACCGTCGGCGATGATCACATGGCAACCGGTGGCATACGGGGTGAATCCGTTCTGGTAGGCGCAATCGATGTGCTCGAGCGCGTTTTTACGGCTGCCCACGTACAGCGTGTTGCAGTCGGTCAGGAAGGGCTTGCCGCCGAGCTCCTTGACCACGTCGGCGACGGCGCGGGCGTAGTTGGGACGCAAAAAGCTCAGGTTGCCCAGCTCGCCGAAATGAATCTTGATGGCGACGAACTTGTTCTCGAAGTCGATCTGATCGATGCCGGCGCGGCGAATCAGGCGCTTGAGCTTATCGACCTGGCTCTCGCGGCCATGGCTGCGAAGATCGCAGAAATATACCTTGGACGGTTCGGTGATGGTATCCATAAGATCCCCTCTGTGTCGTATGGATTACTGGCGCGAGCGCATTGTACCAAACGCCCATGCGGTGCGAACCGGTACGGCCGCGCCAGCCCTACTGAACAGGACGGGAGCGAGCGGCAGCGAGCCCGATGGCCGCAAAGGCCACGGCGAACAGCGCCGTGATGCCCATGCCGCAACCGGCCTCGGCGAGCACATCGGCCGTGAGCTGCGGAGCCGAGAGCAGCGAAGCGACGGCCTCGTTGGTCCAGAAAGCCGGAGAGAACCGAGCCGCAGTCTGCACGGCGTCACCCAGCAACGCGATGGGCACCCATGCACCGCCCAGAAAGGACATGATTATGCCGCCGATATTGCCGAGCGCGTTGAGCCCTTCCTCGCCCACGCCCAGCATGGCGAGCATGAAGGCGACGGACAGCGGCACGAGGGCGAACACGAGCATGGCGACGAGCGCCAGCATCACCTGGGCCGGTGCGACGACGAGCGTGCCGATGCCGCTCGACACGACCCCCACCGCGCTCGTAGCCGCCCACACGCCCACCGTGATCACAAGGCAGCCGAGCAGCATGTTCAAACCGAGCCTGCGGGGGCGCAAAGGCGATGCGAGCATGCGGCGGCGAACATCGGGCTCCGTCATCTTGGAGAGCACGAGACCCACGCAGACCACCACCGAGCACATGAGCGTATAGGTGCTGAAGCTCAAATATGTCTGCAGCGGATACGCGGAGCTCGTGGCGACCTCGGCGGCCTCGACCTCCACGTCAGCACGGCGACCCGCCGCGGCATCGACGGCGGCGGCGACCTCGGCGGCGCTCGCCTCGGGCTCCAACGCCGCCTCGGCGCCTGCAAGCGAGACCCAGCGGGCGGCCTGCTGCTCGGCAAACGCCGACGCCTGCGTGTAGCCGCCGTACGCGACCTGCAGACGCGGCAGGTCGCCGTCGCTGCGCGCGGCAGACAGGCAATCGTCCTCGAACCCCTGGGGCACGATGATGACCGCATCGACCTGATTGGTCGCCAGCGCATCCTGCAGCGCGAACTCCTCGTCGGGGACGTCAGCCACATCGTGTATGCGGGAGAGATAGCCCTCCAGGGCTTCCGACAGGTCGGAATCGTCGCGATCGATCACGGCCAAGCTCGCCTGCGCGGGTTCATATGTTTGGGTATCCTCCTCGACGTAGGCGGCACCGCCGGTGACAAACGATCCGATGAGGGACAGAAATAGCACGTACACGCCCAGATAGATGGGGTGCTTGAACGCGATGGCGAGAGCGGTCCTAAAGATGCGCATAGCGATGCCTCCTGAACAGCGGGGCCGCGCACGCGAAGAGCACCGCGCCCCACGCGACGCAGGCGAGCAGGCGGGCGGCGAACGGTACCAGGGACTCGTAGAAATACAGGCTGTAGAACAAGTCACATACGAGCTTGGTGGGATTGATCCACGCCGAGATGGGCACGGCGCGCGCGATGCTGTCCGCCAGCTTCATGGTGGGTTCGCCGTACAGGCCCGCAAAGATGGACAACACGCAGGTGAGGCCCGTCAGGATACCCGACCCCGACGATGCCGACCCCTTGAGCGGCAGCGATCCGACAAGCGCCCCAAACCCCGTGGCCATGCAGGCTCCGGCTGCCAAGGCCAGAAGGCACAGCCCCTCGCGTCCCTCGAAATCGATACCGACAACGAAGCGGATGAAGGCGAACGCCACGGACAGGAAGATCGCCGACAGCGCCCACGAGCCCAGCAGGGCGCCCGCAAGCTGCCGGATGCGGCTCGTGCCGGCGATGCAGCGGCGCGCCGCCACGGCAGAGGCCGTGGGCCTGATGTTGCTCACGGCGATCATGGAGAGCTGGGCCACGAACATGGTGGCCATGCCCATAAGGGCATAGTAGTAGCGCACGGTCTCGTCGGGCGTGCCGCGCGTCAGCGAGATGTGCTCGGTGTTGGCCGCGAGCGACAACGCGCGCTCGACGACCTGCGGGTCGGACAGGGCGGAAGGGTCGCGTGCGACGAGGTCCTCCAACAGCGTCTCGGACTGGGTATAGGAGCTCGCCACGGTTTCCAATATCGAACGGTTGATTCCGTAGCTTCGCCCCCGATCTCCCTGGTGCGCCGAAGAATACTCAGGTGCCACGGTAAGCTGGACCTCCCCCGCGTCATCGACGCGAAACACGCCGTCGACCTCGCCGGTATCCAGTAGATCGCGGGCCTCTGCGAGGGTTTCGACCTCGGTGACGACGAGCAGGGCGGCACCGGAGTCGTCCCCGGAGACGTCGCCGCCCTCATCGGCTAGAGCGCTGACCGCCTCCGCGAACATCGAATCATCCCAGGTGGCATCGGCCACCACCGCAACCGGCACGGCGTCCACCGATCCGTCGTTGCGCATACTTGAGAACATGAACATGAACAGCGTCGCCATCAGCACGGGGAACGCGAGGGCCCACACGAGCGCGCTGGGCGTCCTCAGCAGCATGATCACGGTCGCTTTGAAGGTACTTCGCATGATGGCCCCCTAATCGCGCAGCTCGCGGCCGGTAAGCTCGAGAAACACGTCGTTTAAGGTCGGAGGCTCGGCATACACGCGCCCCAGCTGCACGCGGGCCGCTCCCAGCACCCCGAGCACGTCGGTGAGGTTGTGCGGGCTCGCCTCGCAGCGCACGGTGAGCGTCTGGTCGGCATGCCCTGCCTCCAGCACGTGGGGCAGCGCGCGAAGGCGCCGCAATACGGCATCGGACACCGAGGGGACCTCGATCACGATCTTCTCGCCCGTGGACACCATGCGCTTGAGCTCCTCGTTGGTGCCCTGCGCCAGCACGCGGCCCCCATCCATGATCATGATGCGCGAGCAGATCTGCTCGACCTCCTCCATGTAATGGCTTGTATAGACCACGGTCGCACCCTCGTCGCGAAGCCCCTTGATACCAGCGAGAATGGCGTTGCGGCTCTGCGGATCGACCGCCACGGTGGGCTCGTCGAAAAAGATGAGCTCGGGCTTGTGCGCAATGCCGCACGCGATGTTGAGGCGGCGCAGCAGGCCTCCGGAGAGCTTCTTGGGGCGGAACCCCGCGAACTCGGCGAGGCCCACGAAGTCGATGGCCTCATCAACCAACGCGCGGCGGCGCGCGCGGTCCGATACGTACAGCGAGCAGAAGAAATCGATGTTCTCGCGGACCGACAGCTCTTCGAGCACCGCCACCTGCTGGGGCACGATGCCGATCCTCCTCTTGAGGTCATAGCGCGCCGGCGCCATATCCTCGCCGAACAGGCGGATCGAGCCCCGATCGTATGTGAGCAGCTGGAGCATGCAGTTGATGGCCGTGGTCTTGCCGCTGCCGTTGGGCCCCAGCAGTCCGAATATCTCCCCCTCGGCGATATGGAGATCGAAGTGGTCGAGTGCGAGCAGCTCGCCATAGCGCTTGACCAGTCCGTCCACCGCGACGATATCCATGGATGCCTCCCATCCGGTCCTCGATCCGGCACGACGCCGAACCCGCCTGCATCGGCATCTCGGGCAGGCGGACGCCGCGCGGCCGATCATTTTGGAAACCATGCTGCGTCCAGTGTGCTCGAGCACCGCGACGAACGCCAGTGACATTTGTCATGGTCTATGTTTTCGCAGGTAGATAGCATTGGTTGTGCACGCTTGCGCACCGATGGACAAAGGGAGGCGAACGCGGCTTGAACCCCCGGGCGCCCGCCGCGCAACACGAGCACGAGGCCGATCCGCCATCGCAGCCGCCTTCTTCAGGCAGAAGGAGGAACCTCCCTTGCTATGATAGGAACATGGAACGCACGATCGACAAGCTTCTGGTCTTCTGCGGGTGCGCAGCCTGCCTTCTGCCCCTCCTTCCCGGGGGCCTGGGCACCGCTGGCGTCATCATGACGCTGCTCGCCATCTGCAGCGCGGCGCTGTCCGATGCGCTCCCCGAGCGAATTCGTGCAGCGATGCCCATCTGCTACTGCATATGCGCTTTGTCCACGCCCGCGGGAGCAGGCTTCATTCCCCTGGCGCTCTACGACACCGCACGCGACCTGCACCGCATCGACCGGATGCGCGCCTCATGGATTGCGCCGGTCGCCTCGCTGTGCATATCGGCCGTCCTCTGGCGGCCCGAACTGCTCACCCTGTGCGCCACGGCGGCCCTCAGCGGACTCGCCGCAGCGCTCTCGGCGCGCACGAGCCGCATGCTCGCCCGGCAGGCGACCCTCAACCGCACACGCGACGACCTGACCACGCGCGCCCGAGCCCTCCTTGACCGGGCACGGGGCCTCGAAACCCGCCTGGACGACGCGCTTCGGCATGCAGATACGACGGATACGGCATCCCGGACAGCGGGCGCGGACGAACCCGAAAGGCGGCCCGCGGCCTTCGCCTGCCTCACCGACCGTGAATACGAGGTCGCCCGCCTCATAGCCGAAGGGCTGGACAACCGGGAGATCGCGGCGGCGGCCTATATGGGCGAGGGCACCGTCCGCAACCACATCAGCTCGATCCTCTCCAAGCTGCGGCTCAAAAATCGCACGCAGATCGCCATCGCGTTCTGGCGCGGCTGAGCAGGGCCCCATGCGGGCATCGCCATGCGCATGGGAGACGGGCGACGTCTTTCGGTAACGCGCGAGTTACTCGGCGCTTCCCCGACGGATACCGAGCGCTCTGTCGAGCTGAACGTTATCGGGCTCATAGGGCTCGCGCACGCCGTTGCGCAACATGAAGGCGTCGTCGCCCTTGCCCGCCACGACGATCACGGCGGGACCGGACGTCTCGCGCACGATCGTGCGAATCGCCTCGGCGCGGTCGAGCACGATCTTCCAATTCTCGTTGCCCTGGGCGGCGACCGCACGCGCGATGGCGTCGCAGATGTCAGCCGGATTCTCGGGACCGGGGTCGTCCTCGGTGATCACGATGCGATCGGCGAACTTGCCGGCCGCCTCCCCCATCGTCTCGCGACGATCGACGCCCTTGCCGCCCGTCGATCCAAAGACCACGGCGATCTCGCGCTCCGGATAGGTCTGACGCAGCTCGCGCAGCAGCATTTCCAGACTCATGCCGTTGTGCGCGTAGTCGACGACGCCGACGATACGGCCGTCGTCGGAGCGATGCATCTCCATGCGGCCAGGGACGCGCACCGCCTTGAGGCCTCGCTCGATCGACGCTCCCTCGACGCCGAGCGCCACCGCGCAGGCGATCGCCGCCAGTGCGTTCGACAGGTTGAACGTAGCAGGTGTCGGAAGGTCGACGGTCAGCACGCCCGCAGGCGTCTGCACGCGAGCGCGCAAGCCCGAATCGCCGCGCACGGCACCGAGCGCATGGATGTCCGCCCGCACGTCGGAGAGCGAGTAGGTGAGCACGCGCCCGCAGGAGCGCGCGGCCTCGAGCACACGGTCGGCCACATCCATGTCCAGATTGACCACCGCGACGCGGCAGTTGTTGAACAGCATCAGCTTGCTGGCAAAATAGTCCTCGAGCGTCGGGTGCTCGATCGGCGAGATGTGGTCTTCACCGAAGTTGGTGAACGCGCCCACGGCAAACTCGATGCCCAGCGTGCGATGGAACTTGAGCGCCTGGCTCGACGCCTCCATCACGATCTGCTGGCATCCGGACGCTGCCGCGTTGGCGATGCGGCGCTCCAGGGTAAACGGCTCGGGCGTCGTCAGCAGGCTCTCGCCTCGCTCCGCTCCGTCATCGAACTCGACACCGGTCAGGAAGGCGGGCGCCGCGGCGCCGTTGCGTCGAGCATGCTCGGCGAGGATGCTGCGCAGATAGTACACGCAGGTCGTCTTGCCCTTGGTGCCCGTGAACGCGCAGACCTGGGTCCGTGCGGACGGATGATCATAGGCGGCGTCCGCAAGGAGACCGAGGGCGCGACGGATGTCGCGCACAAGCACGCAGGGGGCATCCACGCCGTAATCGACGGTAGAGACGTAGGCGACGGCGCCGGCGCCGCAGGCATCAACAAGATACTCGCGCTTGAACGCTGCACCCTTGCAGACAAACAGCGTTCCCGGAACCGCCTCGCGCGAATCATCCGTCGCGCAACGGATTTCCAGCTCGCCTGCACCCTCAGGAGCCTGCAGCAGATTGCCGTCCTGTGCAAGGATTGAAAGATAGTGCTCGAGCGGATACGTTTGCTGGATGGCGGCGGGCATGCGCACTCCCTGGTGTCTGCGTTCAGTTTCGGTCACAGTCACCAAGTGTACTCCAAGGGCGCACGGCGTGCCCCGATTCGGGCCGCCCGCGGTGCGGCCGGCAAGGCGTCGCTGGCGGATTCCAGGGCCCGTATGCGCACGGTGGAAAAACCGCACCGCAAAACTGCAGGAGCGAGGGGATTGGTATATCTTGAAAACGAATTTGGTATCAACTCGGGAAGTACGGATGGAAAACGGCCATACCTGACAAGCTTGTGACCTGCGGTTTCTTTACCCAGCGCATTCCGAAGGCCTTGGGAAGGGCCTTCGATCCGCTCGCACGTGGCCTCTTTTCCCGTAATTTGATACCAAATTCAAAACGGAGCACCCTCAAGCCTTGGTAAAACCTTTTATCGGGGTGCGGTTCTGCACGCGGGCGGATACAGCGGTCTCCTCACGCGTTCCGGAAGACAAACAAAAACGACGAGGGCCCCGCCCGCACGGCAAGACCCTCGTCATGTGACAGCTTGCAGAATCCCAGACCTACTCGGAGGCCTCCTGCGCGGCCTTGGCGGCCTTCTTTGCCGCAGCGGCCTTGCGCGCAGCCTCGACGCGCGCCTGCTGCTCAGGCGTCAGCTCGCGCTTAGACTTGGCAGCAGCGCCACCTGCCGCCTTGGCGCCGGCGGCGGGCTTGGCGGGTATGTCCTTGTGCATCGTGAAGACGGAGAGCTCCGTCGCGGGTTCCGTGCAGTGGACATCCATCGACAGGCAGTTCTTGGGGCACTCGTGCGTGCATGAGGCGCACTGGACGCAGCGATACGGGTCGATGGTCCAATCGCCCGCCTTGCGATCGACCGTGATCGCGCCGACCGGGCAGGCGCGCTGGCACATGCCGCACAGGATGCAGACGTCGATATCGTTGACCACATGGCCGCGCATCTGGGGGAACAGGCGCTCCAGGTCGCGCTTCTCATACGGGTAGCGCACCGTCGCGGGCTTGCTCACCAGGGAGCGCAGCGTCATCTTAGCGAGATTGAATGATCCCATACGGCCCTACCTTTCCGTGCAGCTGATGCACGGGTCGATGGTCAGGATGATCATAGGCACGTCGGCCAAGTCGACGCCCTGCAGCGCACGCACCATGCCGGCCAGGTTCTGCGAGGTCGGCGTGCGCAGGCGGAAGCGGTCGAGGTACTTCGTGCCGTTGCCGCGCACATAGTAGAACGCCTCGCCACGCGGCTGCTCGATCAGCACGTGCGCGCGTCCCTCGGGAGGCACCACCTTGGGTCCGGGCTTGCCGCCGATGCCGTCGTGCGGAATCTTGGCGACCAGCTCCTTGACGATATCGATGGACTGGAAAACCTCCTCGCAACGCACCTTGCAGCGGGCGTAGCAATCGCACTCGTTGGAGATGATGGGCTCGAAGTGCTCGAGGTCGCCGTAGGCGCCGAACCCCGTCGTACGCATATCGTGCTCCACGCCGGAGCCCTTGGCGAACGGACCGACCATCGACAGCTCGAGGGCGTCCTCGAACGAGATGTAGCCCACGCCGCACAGACGGCTGCGCACCGAGGAATCGTTCAGCATGGTGTCGACGATGATCTTGTAGTCATGGCGCAGGCTCTCGAGCTTGTCGCATACGTCGCGCAGCATGCTGTCCTCGATGTCGTGAGCCATGCCGCCCACGATGCAGATGGACAGGATGATGCGGCCGCCGCAGGTCTCCTGGAAGATGTCGAGGATGGTCTCGCGCAGGCGCCAGCAGTGGTTGAACAGGCTCTCGAATCCAAAGCCGTCGGCAAGCAGGCCGAGCCACAGCAGATGCGAATGAATACGGGACAGCTCCTCGAGAATGGCGCGCAGGTAGTCGACGCGGCGGGGTACCTCGATGCCGAGCAGCTTCTCGGTCGCGGCGGCATAACCGTAACCGTGACCAAAGCTGCAGATGCCGCAGACGCGCTCGGCGACGTACACGAACTGGTTGTAGTCGCGCTTCTGAACGAGCTTCTCCAGGCCGCGGTGGACAAAACCGATCTGCGGGATGGCCTCGACGACGTTCTCGTCCTCGACGACCAGGTCAAGATGAACCGGCTCGGGCAGCACCGGATGCTGCGGGCCGAACGGGATGACGGTACGGGTTGCCATGCACTACTCACCAGCCTTCTGGGTACGCGCGGCGAGCGCGGCGCGAATCTTGGCCGCCTTCTCGGGATCCATGTTCGCGAGCTTCTCCTCCATCTTCGCCGCACGCTCCTCGGGCGTGGGCTTGGCGGCCTTGGGCCCCAGATCGTCGACGGCCGCCACGGCAGCGGCGTCGGCGGTGGCGCGATCCTCGGTCAGCGCGCGTTCGGCGCTCTTGGCCTCGGCGGCCTCGCGGGCGGCCTTGGCCTCCTTGGCGGCCTTCGCGGCGCGCAGCTTGGCAGCCTTCTCGCGCTCCGCCTTCATCTCGGGCGTGATCACGGTCATGGGCGCCTTCTCGGCAAGCTCGAAGAAGTGGCCGCCGAAATCAAGCTTCATGTTGATGAACTGCACGCCGAACAGGTCATGGGCCTCGTTCTCATATGAAAACGCGGCGAAGTACAGATCCTGAATCGAGGGGACCTCGGCCCCCTCGGGCACGCGCACGCACAGGTTGAGGGCGTTGTCGCACGTCTCGTCGTAGAACGTGTAGACCAGATCGATGCCGCCCTCGGGAAGCTCGGCGCACAGCTGGACGAACCGCATGCCCTGGTGCTTGAGGCTCTGGATGCGCGTCAGAAGATCGCACAGGTCGATATCGACGAACTCGGTGGTGTACATCTACTCTTCCCTCGCCTTCATGGCAGCAAGACGCGCATTGACCGCCTCGTCGTCCAACAGGTCGTCGGGATCGCGCAGGACCTCGCCCGCCTCCAGACGGCGCGCCTTCTCGTCAAGGATCTCAACGCCCTTGAGCACCGCATCGATGATCGTCTCGGGGCGCACCGCGCAGCCCGGCGCGTACACATCGACCGGAATGGCCTTGTCCACGCCGCCGATGACGTTGTAGGCGTCGCGGAACACGCCGCCGGTGCACGCACAGATGCCGCATGCGACGACGACCTTGGGCTCCAGCATCTGGCTGTAGATATGGCGCACGACGCGGATGTTCTGCGCGTTGATGGAGCCGGTCACCAAGAAGATGTCGGCGTGCTTGGGGTTGCCCGTGTTGATGATGCCGAAGCGCTCGATGTCGTAGAGCGGCATGAGCGAGTCGAGCACCTCGATATCGCAGCCGTTGCAGCTCGATCCGTCGTAATGGATGAGCCACGGCGATTTGGAGTTATATCCCATATCACTTGCTCCTTAGATGAACGGGGTGACGAGCACGTAGAACAGGTTGACGACGCCCATCACCAGCGCGACGAGCCACGCGAGCTTCAGGCAGTTCTGCCACTTGGTGCGCGCGAAGTTGTTGTCGATGGCGACCTCGAAAAACCACGTGATCGCGACGACGGCGAGAGCGACCACGATGGAGATGGGCGAATCCCAGATGAAGAACATGCCCACCCACATGAGGAACAGGACGCTCTCGCACCAGTGCATGATCTCGATCTTGGCGAGCGTGCGGCCGGTCATCTCGGTCGTAATGCCCTTGAGCAGCTCCTGGTGCGCATGATGGCTGTAGGACAGGTCGAACGGGCTCTTGCGCAGCTTGATGGTCAGGATGAACAGCAGACCCAAGAAGATGGGGATGAGGGTGGTGACGATCGGCGCATCGATCTGGAACAGGCGCGCGATGTCGAACGACTGGGTCGCCGTGAAGAAGCCGACCGTCATGATCAGCAGCATGGGCTCATAGGACATGACCTGCAGGCACTCGCGATCGGCGCCGGCGTCGGCCCACGGGGAGCGCGAGGAGTACGCAGCGATGATCACGAACAGGGTGGCGAGCGTGACCAAGAAGACGCACATCAGCAGGTTGGAACCGGAGATGAACATGCCGCCGGCGAGGATGCAGAAGACGAGCGCGCAGGTGACGTACGCCTCGTCGATGGCGTTGACGCTCGTCTGCTCCTTGGACAGCAGCTTGCGCACGTCGTAGTAGGGCTGCAGCAGCTTCGGTCCCACACGCCCCTGCATGCGCGCGCTGACCTTGCGGTCAAGACCGTCGAGCAGGCAACCGACGATGGGCGCGCAGACGCCGAAGACGACCACGCCGACGAGGATGCCCACAAGGCCGGGACCGACCAGCAGCACCTCGCGCTCGACGAGGAACGCGCCGCCGGAGAGCAGGCCGGGATTGAAGATGAAGCAGGCGGCGAACGCCATGAGCAGCACCGACGTGCAGACGATCAGGCCGACGTTCGTGAGGATGCCCTCGGGGAAGATGTCGTTCAGATACCAGTTGCGCTTGGTCGAGCGCATCGTGCGGCCCATCGATCCCAGGTAGGTGCGCGAATCGGCGTCGATGCACGTGCCGGACAGATACACGTGCTGACGGGCCTTCGAGGAGCGACCCCACGGGGTCAGCAGCACGATGGCGATAAACAGGACGATAGCGACCATGATGAGCATGTTGTCGATATCGATGAGGCGCGGGACCTTGTTGTAGGTGAACTCGAGATAGGGCCCGATCACGTACTGGGAGATGATCGGCAGCAGCACGCAGCACATGACGAGCAGCGCGGAGATGAACCCAATGGCCGCCCACTCGGTCGCATGGACGCCGCCCTCGACGTTCTCGGCCTTCTGGGACACGCCGGCGAGCTTGCCGAGCCACTTGGCCCAGAAGAAGAACGTCGCGGCGGAGCCGAACGCGAGCAGGATCAAGAAGATGACGTTGCCCGTCTCGGCAAACGACACGAGCGTCGCCCACTTGGAGATGAGCATGCCGAAGGGGGCCACGAACATGCCCATGATGCCGAGCATCATGAAGCGGGTCAGATGCGGCAGGCGGCTGAACAGACCGTCCATATCCTCGATGTTGCGGCTGCCAATACGGTGCTCGACCGTGCCGACGCACAGGAACAGCACGGACTTGGACACCGTGTGGAAGATAATCAGGAAGATGGCGGCCCACACGGCCTCGGCGGTGCCCACGCCCGCGCAGGCGGAGATCAGGCCGAGGTTGGCGATCGTGGAGTAGGCGAGCACGCGCTTGGCGTTGCTCTGGGAGATCGCCAGAAACGAGCAGAGCACGAACGTGATGCCGCCGATGCCGACGACCATGGCCGACGCGGCCGGATAGATCAGGTAGAGCGGGGCGAGCTTCACGAGCAGGAAGACGCCCGCCTTGACCATGGTGGACGAATGCAGAAGCGCGCTCGTGGGGGTCGGCGCGACCATGGCGCCGAGCAGCCACTTGTGGAACGGCATCTGGGCGGCCTTGGTGAGGCCGGCGACCGAGAGCAGCATGAGCGGCAGGATCATCAGGTCGGGCTGCTCGCCCGCCGCGAACTCGATAAGGCCGTTGATGGACAGCGGGATATGGACCACGTGCATGATCACGAGCGCGATATGGAACGCGATGCCGCCGACCATGTTGAGGTTGATCTGAAGCAGGGCGCTCTTCTTGGCCTCGTCGGTTTGCGTGAACCCGATCATGAGGAAGGAGCACACCGTCGTGATCTCCCAGCCGGCGACCAGCCAGTCCATGTTGTCGGACGTCACGATGATGAACATCGCGGACAGGAACAGGAACATCAGGGCGATGAACTGGTGGCGGCGATCGGACACGGGGGTGCCCAAGCGCTTGGCCGCCTCCTCCTCATGATGCTGGAAGTCCTTCATGTAGCCCAGCGCGTAGACGCAGATCGCGCTGCCGACCAGGCCGACAATGAGGACCATGATCACCGACAGGGTGTCGATGTACATGGGCTCGGGCATGGCGTCTTCGGGGTGGATGGCCATGGAGCCGCACCAGACGGAGATGACGAGCTGGACGGTCGCGAGCACCAGCGCGATGGCGTTACGCGAGCGAACCGCGAACACGAACACGAATCCGCACAAAAACAGGTCCGTCGCCGTCGCCAGGTAGTTACCGATAAGCGACGTTTCGCTGGAAAACGCGAAGGTGGTCGGGTTTCCCATGAAGGTGACGGCGGTGATGATGCTTGCGATGCCGATGATCACCGCGGAGCCGATCACGAGCGGATCGCGAACCGTGTCGGTGCGCAGAAACATCAGCGCGATCGCCACGACAAGGGGAAACGCGATCAAAAAGCCCAGTAAAGCCATAAGCACCCCTCTTCATATAAAGCTTTTCAATCCCATTAACGGTAACACTCGGTGCACATTTTCGCCACATCTTGTCCACAGGAGGAGACGCGCGGGGAAGCAGCGGCGAGAGCCCGACAGAGCATCGCATGCCCCGAACGAAAAGCGCCCCGCCCGCAGAAGCGGACGGGGCGCGATGCAGGCCGAAGCTCTACTCCTGAGCGGCCTCGATCATCTTGCAGACGGTGTCCTGAAGCTCGGCCAGGTTCTCCTCGGAAGGAATCCACTGCTGAGCCACGACGGGCACGGGCAGCTGGAATTTGGCGTTCTCCAGCTCGGCGTACACCTGCTTGGGGCCGAGCGGCGCCCAACCGTAGGAGCCGAACGCCAGGCCGATGCGCATGCTGTTGTTGGGCGACAGGCCGCGCATGTAGGTGAGGAAGCCCGCCACGGTCGGCATCATGTTGGAGTTCAGGGTCGGCGAGCCCACGGCGACGTACTTGGCATCGCACATCTCGAGGATGATGTCGGAGACATGCATGTGCTTGACGTCGATGAGCTCGGCGGGGATGCCCTCCTTGATGAAGGCGTCGGTGATCTCGCGCGCCATGGCCTCGGTGGAGTGCCACATGGAATCGAACACCACGACGGCCTTGTCCTGCATCTGATACGTGGTCCAGGCCTCGTACTTGTCGAGGATGTCGGCGATGTGGCTGCGCCAGATCACGCCGTGGCTCGGGCAGATCATGTTGAGGTCGAGCGTCTTCACGACGTCGAGGGCCTTCTTCGCCTGCATGCCATAGGGCCACACGATGTTCGCGTAGTACTTCTTGGCCTGCTTGTAGACCTCGCACAGATCGTTCTCGTCATCGAAGCGCTTGGTCGAGGCGAAGTGCTGGCCGAAGGCGTCGTTGGAGAACAGAATCTTGTCCACGTCGGAGTAGGTGACCATGTTGTCGGGCCAGTGGACCATGGGCGTGGTCACGAAGGTCAGCGTGCGCTTGCCGATGGAAAGCGTCTCGCCGGACTTGACCGGGGTGGCCTCGATGCCGAAGTGGGCGCGGACCTCGTTCACGCCGGCGCCGGCGGATGCGTAGATGGTCGCGTTGGGGGCGATCTTGTGGATGGCGGGCAGCGAACCGGAGTGGTCCATCTCGACATGGTTGGTGATCACGACATCGATCTTGGAGGGGTCGACGACCTGCGAGATGCGCTGCAGGAACTCATCGGTAAACGTTGCCTTGGCGGTATCGATGAGCGTGATCTTCTCATCCATGATGAGGTACGCGTTGTACGTGATGCCCTTCTCGGTGGTGTATCCGTGGAACGAGCGCTCGTTCCAGTCGATGCCACCGACCCACCAGATATCGGGAGAGATCTCGATTGCGTTGAGCATGCGGCTTCCTTTCACCTGTGCTCGCAGATACCGATAGGTACCTGCAGTTCTTTAAGAATCTGCTACATGATAGCACGCAGATATGCGACAAAAGGGAGCGAGCGGATTCGCCTGCGAGCGAAACGCTGAATAATTCACTCCGCGCCAGGCGCCCGCCACGGGGACGCACGGCGCGGAGTGAATTGGCTGGCGTTTCCCTAGGACTTGGGATGCTTGGGCTTGCGGCCGCGCGGCTTGTTCACCAGCGCCTCGGGACCGCCGTCGCGATACTGGCGGCACCACGTCTTGACCGACGACTCGCTCGGGACCCCGTGCTTGATCATGACCTCGCGCACGGACATGCCCTGCTCGATACGGTCGCGAACGACCGAGAGCTTGAGCTCATAGGGGTACACACGGTGCGTGGACCCGGCATTCATGACAGCCGCCTGTCCGCCCACGGCATACGAACGAGCCCACTGGCGCGCGGTCGCCTCGGGAATACCCAGCTCGACCGCAAGGGCGCGATGCCCCACTCCGGTGGCCAAAATCCGGGCCGCACGCTTGCGGATCTTTGCGTCATACTTTCTGGCTTGCGTGTTCTCGGTCATGTCCCACCTTGATCTGATGACGTACCATAATCTGCCCACAATACAGCAGTTTTGATGGTAGCACGGAAATAGTTTGTCACCACGCTATTTACAAAAGGCAATGATGACTCCTTATCTGATGCCCACCTAGGTACGGTACTATACCGTTCTCCATCGCACTGCCATATATTCCAACCAACATACTAGGAAACTGCACGAATGCACGCGCCCAATCCCCGTCGCGTCATCGGAAGGCTGATATAAGACGAGGGGACGGATGATGCGTCCGCCCCCTCGTCGTCAACGTCTTGTCCGCGCCAGAGCTTACCTACCCTGTGCGCGAGACTCCTCGTAGAACTCGATCAGGTGCTTCTGCACGTCGTAGGGAACCTGCTCGTAACCGGCGGGCTCCATGGTGAAATCACCGGTGCCGCGCGTCAGCGAGCGCAGGCGGGTCGCGTAATCGACGAGCTCGGCGTACGGGACGGTCGCGGTGACCACGGTGTTGCCGCGATCATCGGTATCCATGCCGGTGACGCGGCCGCGGCTGGCGGACACGTCGCCCATCACGGCGCCGGCATAGCTCTCGGGGATGGTCACGGTGATGTTCTCCATGGGCTCGAGCACCACCGGGTCGGCCTCGGCGCAGGCCTTCTTGAGCGCGATGCGCGCGGCGGCGCGGAACGCCATCTCGTTGGAGTCGACCGGATGATAGGAGCCGTCGTAGCACGCCACGCGGATGCCCGTCAGCGGATAGCCGGCGATGACGCCTTCCTTCATGGTCTCCTGGACGCCCTTGTCGACCGCGGGGATGAGGGCGCGCGGGATGCGGCCGCCCACGACCTCGTCGACGAACTCGTAGTCGCCGTCGGCCAGCGGCTCGACGCGCAGGTAGCAATCGCCGAACTGGCCCGCGCCGCCGGTCTGCTTCTTGTGGCGGCCCTGGGCGCTCGCCACGCGGCGGATGGTCTCGCGGTACGGAATGCGGATGGGGACGATGTGCGCCTCGACCTTGGTGCGCTCCTCGAGGCGGTTGAGCAGGACGGACACCTGGGCCTCGCCCACCGCGGAGATGATGGTCTGGCCGGTCTCCTCGTCGCGCTCGATCTTCATGGTCGGGTCCGCCTCGCACGCCTTGTCGATGAACGTGAAGAGCTTGTCTTCCTCGCTGCGGTTCACGGCCTCGATGGCGATGCGATACTGGCTGTTCGGGAACTTGAACGCAGCGGCCTCGATCTTGCCGGACACCGACAGCGTGTCGCCGGTATCGGCGGAGATCTTGGTGGTGACGATGATGTCGCCCGCCTCTGCCTTGCCGACCTCGTTCATGTCGCGGCCGCACATGACGTACAGGTGCGCCAGGCGCTCGCTCTTGCGGGTGCGGGCATTCACGAGCTCGATGCCGGGGGTGAGCGTGCCGGTCAGAACCTTGAGGAAGGAGATGCGGCCCTGCTGGGCGTCGTTCAGGGTCTTGAACACGAAGGCCACGGGGCGATCGTCCTCAGAGGAGATCTTGAGGGTGTCGCCGTCCATGAGCGGCATCTCGCCGTAATCGGTCGGCGTCGGGAAGTAGGTGGCGATATCGTCCATGACGGAATGGACGCCGAGCTCCTTGGTGCAGGAGCCGACGAACACCGGGACGAACAGGCGCTGGGCGATCGCCTTGGAAAGCAGGCTCTCGACCTCTTCCTGGGTAAGCGGCTCGCCGTCGAGATACTTCATCATGAGCTCATCGTCGGCCTCGGCGACGGCCTCGCACAGCTGCTCGCGCGCGGCCTCGGCGGCGGGCAGGTACTCCTCGGGGATGTCGAACTCGGTCTGCGTGGTGCCCTCGCAGTGGCGCGCCTTCATGCGCACAACGTCGATGACGCCCTCGAACGCCTCGCCCGTGCCCCACGGGAGGGTGACGGCGCCCAGGCGCATGCCGAAGCGCTCGCGCAGCTGCTCCATGCAGGCGTCGTAATCCGCCGTTTCCTTATCGATGCGGTTGATGAAGACGGCGCGCGCCAGGCGCAGGTCCTCGGCGGCGTACCACAGCTTAACGGTCGTGGGCTGCGGCCCCTCGGAGGCGTCGACCACGAACAGCGCCGTCTCGCTGACGGCCATGGCCGCATACGCGTCGCCGATGAAGTCGGGGTAGCAGGGCGCATCGAGCACGTTGATGCGCGTGCCCTTCCAGTCGATGGGGGCGATGGAGGTGGAAATGGAGACGCCGCGCTTTACTTCCTCGGCGTCGTAATCCAGCGTGGGCTTGGTGCCCGCGTGACCGCCCAGACGGGTGGTCTTGCCTGAAAGATGCAGCATCGATTCTGCCAGGGAGGTCTTTCCTACTCCTCCCTGGCCAACCAAGACGACGTTCCTCACATTGTTCGTCTGAGGTGCACCCATGATGACCATCCTTTCTTCGGCACGCGTGGCGCCGACGAGCAGCGAGGCGGCATATCGCCCCGCATTTCAGCCGTATGGCTTGAGACTACCCCGGAGAGCTCCGGTCATAACTGACGTATCGCCAGACGGCGCACTGCAGCGCGCTAAAGGGTTGAAAGGGTGAGGAGACATGTGCCTTATCGTCTTCCCGCAAAAAACGTCGCGACGGATTTTGCGGGAAGACGGAGCCCGTTGTGCATAACGGCCAAATCGATATAGCTGTTTACCTGCGATGTTTTCATTATGCTTTATCAGCTGTGAATATTTCTTGCGCGCTTCCCGCAAAATCCGTTACTTCGTAATATATCGACAAAAATACTTTCTACATATATACAATATTGAGTGCTAATGATACTCTATTTGCTATGAAAGACTGGATACTGCATGGCATATCGGCTCTTGAATTCCTACGCACACCACCGTGCATCAGAGAGCTTGAATTTCCTCCCGAGGTGCTGGAGTCGCTGAATCGCGCTTCGCCTTCATATCGAGAACGCTTGAATACCCCACAGCTCATCTTGGAGATCCGCCACGAAATCTTCCGCTCGCTTAAAGGGGTCTCGATTCCCGTTCACGTGCTAACCGACGGAATCCCACGCGGCGCGTCGCCCTATGCCGTATGGCATACCAGGTCGAATGATATCTCCGACGATGATCTTGAGCAGATTTCCGACAACCTCTACGCCACCTCACCGCGGGTGGCGCTCCTCCATATGGCTCGCGACTGCACGCCCGTGCAATTGGCTATGGTCATGATGGAGTGCTGCGGACTCTACGCCACCTGTCCTGGCACGTCTCGCATGCAGCGCGCCATAAGCCTGCTCGACACTACATGCGGGCTGCCCGACACGACGCGACAACTCGCGGCGTTCTACGGACTCGACGGGAAACCGCTTGCGTTCACCGACAACCACGGCGCCCCCTTGCCTTGGAGCCCCTGCAGAACGCGCGACGGCACCATCTCCAATCTCTGGAAACGACCGCCGCTGTGCAGCATCGAAGAGCTTGCGGAGTTTTCCAAATCGCTGGGACCGGTGCACGGGGCAAAGACCTTCAGGCGCGCACTCGAGATGGTCGTCGCGGGTGCCGCCTCTCCGCTGGAGGCCCAGGCCGCTCTCCTCATGGGCATCAACAGGAAGCTTGGGCTCGAGGGGCTTCCACCGTTTCAGCTCAATCGTCGTGTCAAGCTATCGCCCTCTTCGGCATCGGCGTGGGGATCGCCCATCTGCGTCGTCGACATCGGATGGTTCGACGAGGGGAGCCACACACCAAGTCTGTGCTGCGAGGTGGAGGGAGCGGCATTCCACGGCATCGCGCTCGAAGATAGCAAAGGGACGCAACGGGACGACTCAGCGCGCAAAACGGCTCTGCGCAGCATGGATATCGCCGTTGAAACCATCACACACTCCCAGATCAAGAACATCGAGCGATGGGACGTGCTGATGGACGTGCTCTACCGGCATCTCGGCATCGAACGCCCGGAGCGCACCAAAAGGTTTATGGAGCAGCGGGTAAAGCTTCGCAAAGACCTGTTTGGGAGGCCTCGGCTCTGAGCGCTCATATGAAATCGGTGCCTGTCCCCGTTTTCTTTTGGGAAAACGGGGACAGGCACCGATTTCTCACCTACAATCGAGGCGCATTGTTATTTGGCCAGATGGATGGTGCGGAGACGCACGGGCGCAGGCGAGATGCCGAACGCCCAGGGGAACGGGGTGAAAAACCCCAGCTGTACCAGCAACCGTGAGTTCAGCTGCCGCGAGCATATCGTCGTAGATCGGGCGACGAGACGCGGTGTGGGAACGAGCCGGATCGCCTCTCCATCGGTATGGGCCCTGGGGAGAAAGGCATGTATCATGCTCGAAAACCTGTCTCGCGCACTGTCCGCACTTTCGCGCCGCACCGTTGCAATCGGTGCGCTGACCTGCGCGCTTGCCGTTGCCTGCCTGGGCGGCTGCACGCAGACCACCGCCAGTGATGGCGGCTCGGGCGCAAGCGACGCCGCCGTCGTCGCCGACACGGGATCTGCCGCGGCGCCCGCTGCCGACGACGCCCAGATCGCCGTGCAGGTGGTCGTCGACTCGAGCGCGGCCGACGGCAGCGTGACCTATGACGACACCGTTGAACTGGACGAAGGTGCCACCGTGCTCGACGCGATCAAGGCAACCGGCCTTGAGCTGGACATCCAGGACTCCGACTACGGTTCGTTCGTGAACGGGATCGGAGGGCTCGCCTCGTTCGACTTCGGCGATTCGAGCGGTTGGGGCTATGACCTCAACGGCGAGACGGTGATGGATTCCGCCGACGTGGCAACCGTATCGGATGGCGATGTCCTCACCTGGACCTACCTCGTCTAGTCGCCACCATACGCGCCCGCGCCGACCTTGCAGACTGCGGTCGGCGCGGGCGTTTTTTGCAAGAGGCATCCTGATGCACGTTCGATACAATCCTTTTTCCGATTTCCATCCTGCGGTGGTCGTCGTCTACCTCGTCTGCGCCGCCGGCTTTGCCATGGCTGCCTCGCAACCGGTCTATGCAGCGCTCTCGTATGCAGGCGCGGGCGCATGCGCCTGCTGCGTGCGCGGAATACGCGCCGGATTGCGCCAGATCGGCTGGACGATCCCCGTGGTAGGGGTGGTCGCCGTGGCGAACCTCCTGTTTGTAGGCCGCGGAGCCCACGTTCTGTTTTCGCTATTCGGCCGCGCGTTCACCGCGGAGGCCCTGTTTTTCGGCGTGTGCACGGGCATCATGCTCGCTTCCGTCCTGCTGTGGATGACCACATGCCTCGCCTGCATCGATAGCTCCGCGGCAACCGAGATGCTCGGCGGCATCGCACCGACCGTCGCCCTGATGGTCACGCAGGCCATGCGCTTGATCCCCCAACTCGTTTCGCGCGGGCGCACCGTGGAGGCCGTCGCACAGGCGACGCCCGCGATCGCTCCGCGCACGACGCGCGAACGGGCGACCGGCCACCTGCGCACCAGCTCGGTCCTCATGGGCTGGGCGCTGGAGGACAGCCTGGTACGCGCCGATGCCGTGCGCGCGCGTGGATACGCCTGCGGGGCGCGCCGCACGGTCTACCGCCAGTCGCGCGTCCGAAAGGCCGATGCCGGGCTGATCGGGGCCATGTGCGCGCTCGCGGCGGTCAACGTGCCGCTCGTCGCCATCGCCTGTTCCCAATACGCGTTCTACCCCACCCCTCCCCAACTCGTGTTGTGGTGGGGATATGCCCCGTTCGCCGCACTCATGCTGGTGCCCGTCGCACTGTCGATACGGGGGTGGTGGCTATGGCGAACGCTCTGAGCGCCCGCGCGGTGCGAATCTGCGATCTCACCTTCGCCTACCCTGAACATGAACCGGTCCTCGAGCACATATCCCTCGAGGTGGATGCCGGCGCGTTCTGCCTTGTGAACGGACCCACCGGATGCGGGAAGACCACGCTTCTGCGTCTGCTCAAACCCGAATTGGCGCCCGAGGGGATCAAAACGGGCACCATCGAGGTACTCGGCGAGCAGGCGACGGATTCTCGACGATCGGCGACCGATATCGGCTTCATCATGCAGGATCCCGCAGCTCAGATCGTGTGCGACACCGTCTGGCACGAGATCGCGTTCGGGCTGGAAAACATCGGCATGGCGCAAAGCGAGATGCGCAGGCGCGTGGCGGAGGTCGCGCACTTCTTCGGCATCGAGCCGCTTATGCACACATCGACCGACGAGCTCTCCGGGGGACAGCAGCAGCTGGTGAACCTTGCCGGGGTGCTCGCGCTGCAGCCACGGCTGCTCGTGCTCGACGAGCCGACCGCGAGCCTCGATCCCGATGCCCGTCGGCAGTTTTTGTACCTGCTCAGTCGGGTGCACCGGGAACTCGGCATCACCGTCATCATGTCGACCCATCTGCCCGAGGAGGCCGAGCATCTGGCGACCCAGACGTTCGCGATCGGGCCCGTGCCGCCCGCCGTCCCGCGCGCCGAGCTCGACCGTCGGCTTGCCGTTCGCTGGAGCACCTTCCGTCGGGGCCTGCCGGTCCTGTCGGCGCACGACCTGTTCGTCCGCTACGACCGCGATGCCCCCTGGACACTGCGGGGCCTCGACCTCACCGTCTGTCAGGGCGGCGTGCACGCCATCGTCGGCGGCAACGGCTGCGGCAAGTCGACCCTGCTCAAATCGCTCGTCGGCATCTTGCGACCCCAGCGTGGGCATGTGGGGAACACCTGTCATGAAACCCAAAGCTACCTGCCGCAGGACCCGAAGGCGCTTCTGGTGTGCAACACCGTCGCCGACGAACTCGACGAATGGCGCGAGCGGGCGGGATATAGCGCCGACGACATCGCGCGCATGATCGAGCGCATGGGGCTTTCCGGCCTTGAGGCCCATCACCCCTTCGACCTCTCCGGAGGGCAGCAGCAAAAGCTCGCCCTCGCAAAGGTGCTGCTCACCAGGCCCCGCCTGCTCGTGCTTGACGAGCCCACCACGGGACTCGACGCGAGCGGGGCGGCCGAGATCGTCACCATCCTGCGCGGCATCGCCGAGCGTGGCTGCACCGTTTTGCTCGTGACGCACGACCTGGATGTCGCCTACGCCGTCGCCGACGAGGTGTCGCTCATGTTCGACGGGCAGATCGCCTGCACCGAGCCTGCACGGGAGTTCTTCGGCCACAGCCTCATGTATCGCCCCCACGAGCGCGCGCGGCTGTTCGGCATGCTGCTGCAACGCGAGGAGGCACCGATGGAAGCGGTCGATCAGCCTCCCTCAGATGTGCGCACCTCCGTTGAAGAGGCCCCGCTCGAGCAGCCCCGACCCCGCAGGCTGAAGGGAAATGTAGCGATTGAGGCAATCGCCCTGGCCGCCGTGCCGGCCGTGCTCGTCATTGCGGGCTTGTGCGGGTTCAGGCAGACCGCCCTGCTGTCGTTTACCGTGGTGCTCGCCGCGCTCGGCATCTTTTTCGCCTCATACGAGATGGGCGAGATGCACATGCGCGAGATCATGCCCACCGTGGTGCTCGCCGCGCTCGCCGCCGCCGGCCGCGTGCTGTTCGCCGCGGTGCCGAGCGTGAAGCCGATAAGCGCCGTCGCGATCATCGCCGGCGTCTGCCTGGGAAGGCGTTCGGGCTTTATGGTTGGAGCACTTGCCGCCCTGACCTCGAATTTCTTTTTCGGACAGGGCGCGTGGACCCCATGGCAGATGTACGCTTGGGGACTCGTGGGCTATGGCGCGGGCGCGCTTGCGCAGATCGGCGTGTTCGGGCATCCGGACGCGAGCGGGCAGGAACGCAAGGGCATGCCGGCGCTGCTCATCTACGGATTCGTGGCCTCGGTGCTCTATGGGTGGATTCTCAACGCGTGGTCGATCATCGGCTACCTGCACACCGGGCTCGGTTTCAACCTGCTCGCGGTCTACGCCGCCTCGTTCCCCTTCGACGCCGCCCACGGAATCGCCACCGTCGCGTTCCTCGGCGCCCTTTACCTGCCCTGGCGCCGCAAACTCGCCCGCATCGTGCGCAGGTACGGCATAGAGCGCGGCGAAAACCGCTGACCGGGCTTGCGCAAAAAGGCGGCCCGCCATCCGACGGGCCGCCTTGCAGCACCTATGCCTTTGCTCCCGAGGCCGGCACGGTCACCTCGGGCATGAGCTCCTCGCTCATGACGGTCAGGATCTCCCCCATCTTCGTCAGGTCCTCCTCGGAGAACCGCTGACGGATGCGATCCATGACATCGTGGATATACGAGGAGCTGATGCGATAGTAGTCCAGGTACTTCTGCGTGGGGCGCAGATGGTACTCGCGCCCATCGCTTTCCGATTGGACCTTCTCGACATACCCCTTGCGGATAAGGCTCCCGATCTTGTAGGCCGCGTTCGAAGACGAGATGCGCATGAACTCGGCGAACTCGTGCACCGTCGGTGAACCGAGCGCGTAGATCGCTTCCATGGCGAACGCCTCGACCGTCGTCAGGCTCGCCTCGCGATCCTGAAAGCGCGAGAAGGTCTCCTGGTAGAAATGGAGCTTGAACTTGTTATATATGCTCTCAAACATCTCTTCCAACTCTTGATGCTCCCTGCGCGCTGACATGGCGCACTAGGCCTCGTCGGCGGAACCGAGGGCGAGCGTCAGCGTGGCGCTGCAGGCGACCTCGCCATCGACACGGGCCTCCGCCTCGACGAACGCGAACGAACGGCGCGTCTTGACGATGCGGCTCTCGAGCTCGAGCACGTCACCGGGACGCACCTGCTTGCGGAACTTCGCATCCTTGATGGACGCGAAGAAGCCGAGCTTGCCGCGGTTCTCGGGAAGCGACAGCATGGCGACGGCCGCGACCTGCGCGAGTGCCTCGACGATCAGCACGCCGGGCAGGACATGGTACTGCGGGAAGTGGCCGCAAAACACCGGGCTCATATTGCTCACGCACAGGCGACCGCGGGCCCAGGAGCCCTCCTCACCATCGGTGATGCGATCGACGAGCGCAAAGGGATAGCGATGCGGCAGGATCTCCGCGATCTGGTTGGAATCAAGCTGCATGGGAATGCTCCTTTTGATTCAGGGGAGAACGGAGGGTGAACTTTTAGGGACTGTCCCTAAAAGTTCACTAGCCTGCCCACTTCTTGAGCAGGACGCAGGCATTGTGGCCGCCGAAACCAAGCGAGTTGGACAGCGCGTACTCGAAATCGGCCGCACGGCCCTCGTTCGGCACGTAGTCGAGATCGCACTCAGGGTCGGCCTCGACGTAGCCGATGGTGGGCGGCAGGAACTGATCGCGCAGGGCGAGCGCGGTGAAGATGGCCTCCACGGCGCCGGCCGCACCGAGCATATGACCGGTCATTGACTTGGTGGAGGAGACGGCCATGTGGTAGGCGTGATCGCCGAACACGGTCTTGATCGCCGCGGTCTCGCCCTTGTCGTTGAGCGGGGTGGAGGTGCCGTGCGCATTGATGTAGCCCACGGCCTCCGGGGCCACGCCGCCGGCATCGGCCAATGCCTGCTCCATGGCGCGTGCGCCGCCCTCGCCGTTCGGCGCGGGAGCGGTGATGTGGTAGGCGTCGCAGGTCACGCCGTAGCCGACGATCTCGGCGATGATGTTCGCGCCGCGGGCCTGAGCGTGCTCGAGCTCCTCGAGCACCAGCATGCCGGCGCCCTCGCCCATGACGAACCCGCTGCGACGGGCGTCGAAGGGCACGGAGGCGCAGGTGGGGTCGTCGCCGACGTGCAGGGCGCGCATGGTGGTGAAGCCGCCGATGGAAAGCGGGGTGATGGCCGCCTCGGTGCCGCCGGTGAGCATGATGTCCGCATAGCCGTCACGGATATGGCGGAAGGCGTCGCCCACGGCGTTGGAGCCGCCGGCGCACGCGGTCACGGGGCAGGTGCACATTCCCTTGAAGCCGAACTCGATGGCCACCTCGCCGGCCGCCATGTTGGAGATGCCCATGGGGATGTAGAACGGGGAGCAGCGGTCGAATCCGCGCTTGAGGCAGCTGGTCTGCTGGGTCTCGGTCTCGCGGACGCCACCGATGCCGGAGGACACGATCACGCCGGCGCGGGTGAGGTCCTCGGAATCCAGGTCGAGACCGCTCTGCGCGATGGCCTCGCGCGCCGACACGATCGCGAGCTGCGTGAAGCGGGACTTGTGCTTGGCCTCGGGAGCGGAGAAATGCTCCTTGGGCTCGAAGCCCTTCACCTCTGCCGCGATCTTGACCTTCTGGGCGCTCGCATCGAACTGCGTGATGGGCGCGATGCCCAGCTTGCCGGCGCGAGCTGCGTCCCAGCTCTCAGTCGCGGTGTTACCGATGGGCGTCAGGGCTCCCATACCGGTGATAACAACCCTGCGTTTGGACATATGAAAGCTCCTTTCGGGAGATGAATTCGAACAATTGGAGGCGGGTCACTTTTGGTCGAGATACCCGCGATGCGCTGTCCCAGGTGCGCCAGGTTGTCCTGAAAGAGGAGGGCATAGACCTTAGAGTCATGACCGACGATTGAAGGGCAAGATGGCGCGCCTGGGTCAGCGAGCCTACATGGCCATGCCGCCGTCGACGGCCAGCACCTGGCCGGTGATGTAGGCCGCGTCATCGGAAACCAGGAAGGCGACGGCACGCGCCACGTCCTCGGGCTTGCCGGCGCGGGCGGCGGGAATCATGGAGCACATGGCCTGCTGGGCGGCCTCGGGCATAGCCGCGGTCATATCGGTCTCGATGTAGCCGGGAGCGACGGCGTTCACGCGGATGCCCGCGGCGGCCACCTCGCGCGCGACGGACTTGGTCATACCGATGAGGCCGGCCTTGCTGGCGGCATAATTTGCCTGCCCCGCGTTGCCCATGATGCCGACGACGCTCGCCATGTTGACGATGCTGCCGCTCTTGGCGCGCATCATGGGGCGCAGCACGGCCTTGGTCATGAGGAAGGCGCCCTTGAGGTTGGTGGCGATCACAGCATCGAAATCCTCCTCGCTCATGCGGGCGGCGAGCTTATCGCGCGTGATGCCGGCGTTGTTGACGAGGATGTCCACGCCTCCGAGCTCGCGCGCGGCCTCCACCAGCTCCTTTGCGGAGTCGGCGCTGGTCACGTCGCCCTTCACGGAGCGAGCGGCCACGCCCTCCGCCTCGACGAGCTTCACGGTCTCGTCGGCAGCGGCCGCGTTGCCGGCGTAGGAGAACACGACGTTGGCGCCGCGACGGGCGAGCTCGATGCAGATGGCGCGTCCGATACCGCGGCTGCCGCCGGTCACGATGGCGGTCTTACCGGTCAAATCCATGGGTAGTTCCTCCTTGGAACAAAACGTTAGGCGGTTTGGGGACGATAGGCCCCGCAGCAGGTCGCCGGGACCGAGCGCGCTGCCGCGCGGACGGACCCGGCTCCTCGCCCTACTCGGCGGTCAGCTTGGCGAGATCCTCGACGGTCTCGACGGGAGTGCAGGAGAGCTCCTTGGCGGTCTTGCGAACCAAGCCGGAGAGCACCTTGCCCGGGCCGATCTCGATGATGCGATCGACACCCAGGTCGGCCAGACGGCAGATGGTGTCCTCCATGCGGACGGAGGACTGCACTTGGCGCTCGAGCAGGCTGACGATGGTATCGCCTTCGCCCATCTCACGCCCCAGCGTGTTGAACAGCACGGGCACGCGCATCTCGCCCAGCTCCAGGCCGGAGAGGCGCTCGCGCAGGGCATCGCCGGCGGGCTTGAGCAGCGAGGTGTGGAACGGGCCGCTCACCTTGAGCGGGATGCAACGGCGGGCGCCGGCCTCCTTGGCGGCGGCAGCGGCGGCCTCGACCGGCTCACGGTCGCCCGCGATGACGATCTGGCCGGGGCAGTTGTAGTTGGAGACCTCGACGGTCAGGCCCTCGGCGACGGCCGCAGCGGCAGTCTCGACCACGGACTCCACGGTCTGGCGGTCAAGGCCGAGGATGGAGATCATAGCGGTGTCGCGCCCGGCGGCGGCGCTGGCCATGGCCGCTCCGCGGAAGGCAGCGAGCTTCACGGCCTCGACGGGATCGAACACGCCCGCGGCGGCAAGTGCGGAGTACTCGCCCAGCGACAGGCCGGCGACGTAGTCGGGCGTGAGGCCGAGCTCGGCCAGCACCGCAGTCATGCCGCAGGCGAAAGCGACCATGCACGGCTGGGTGTACTCGGTCTGGTTCAGCTGGTCGTCGGGACCCTCGAACATGAGCGTCTTGAGATCGAAGTCGACGGCCTCGTCCGCGGCGTCGATCATGGCGGCGAACGTCGGATAGGCCTCGTACAGGTCACGGCCCATGCCCGCGTGCTGCGAGCCCTGGCCGGCATACAGAAACGCGGTCGTCATTATGCGCTCAACCCCTCGATCGTTGCCTTGCAGCCGGCAACCATATCCTCGAGAATCGCGCGAACCGGACGGACCTCGTGCACCATGCCGGCGATCTGGCCGCACATGAAGCTACCGGTGTCCACGTCGCCATCGAGGACGGCGCGACGCAGGGAGCCGAGGGTCAGCGCCTCGAGCTCGTCGCGCTTGGTGCCCTCCTGCTCGAGCTCCAGATACTTCTTGGTCATCTTGTTCTTGAGGCAGCGAACGGGAGCGCCGGCGGGACGGCCGGTCACCACGGTGTCGTTGACGCCCGCCTTGACGACCTTCTCCTTGTAGTTCGCGTGGATGGGGCACTCCTCGCTCGCAAGCAGGCAGGTGCCCACCTGCACGCCGCACGCGCCCAGCGCATAGGCGGCCGCCATGCCGCGACCGTCGGCGATACCGCCGGCGGCGATCACGGGCAGATCGACCGCGTCGACCACAGCGGGGACGAGCGCCATCGTGGTCGCCTCGCCCACATGGCCGCCGGACTCGGTGCCCTCGGCGATGATGCCGTCGATGTCCAGGCGCGCCAGGCGCTTGGCGAGAATCGGGGCGGCGACCACGGGGAAGATGCGGATGCCCGCTTCCTTCCAGGCGGCAACGTACTTAGCGGGGTTGCCCGCGCCGGTGGTGACGACCTTCACGCCCTCCTCGACGACAACCTGCGCGCACTCGTCGATATGCGGGTTCATGAGCATGAGGTTAACGCCGAAGGGCTTGTCCGTGAGCTCCTTCGCGCGGCGGATCTGAGCGCGCAGGCTCTCGCCGTCCAAGCCGCCGCCGGCCACAAGACCGAGGGCGCCGGCATTGGAGCACGCGGCAGCGAACTCGCCGGTGGCGATATTCGCCATGCCGCCCTGGATGATGGGGAACTCGGTCCCCAAGATCTCGTTGAGCTTCTTCATGTATCTCTTCCTTTCGAAGGTCAGTTGCGTCTATCGATCTGATGCCCGGCGCTACGCCAGCTCGGCGAGGGCGCCGGCCCAGGTGAGACCCGCGCCGAATCCGGCCATGAGCACGCGGTTGCCGGGCACGATCTTGCCGGCGCGCACGAGCTCATCGAGCAGGATCGGCACGCTGCCGGCCGACGTGTTGCCCATATGGTCGATATTCCCCTCGCACTTCGCGGGGTCGAGGCCGAGCTTTTTGACCGAATAGTCCACGATGCGCTTGTTGGCCTGGTGGTACACGAAGCGGTCGACCTCGTCTGCCGTGATGCCGGCGGCGTCGAGCACCTCTTTGGTGGCGCGCGGCATCACCTCGGTGGCGAAGCGGATAACGGCTCGGCCGTCCATATGCAAATACGACGGCTCGTCGCACCCCACGCCCGGCGCGTACAGGGACGCATCGTCGCCGCGCGAGCCCCAGACCGCAT
This sequence comes from Collinsella sp. An271, assembly GCF_002159695.1. Classification (NCBI taxonomy): domain Bacteria; kingdom Bacillati; phylum Actinomycetota; class Coriobacteriia; order Coriobacteriales; family Coriobacteriaceae; genus Collinsella; species Collinsella sp. An271. The sequence goes on from NZ_NFJE01000005.1 coordinate 76,023, forward strand.
ACAGCTGCGGGTAGCCCTCGCGGCACTCGAGCACCGCCGCGCCGGCGCCGTCGCCGAACAGCACGCACGTCGTGCGGTCCGTGAAATCCATGACGCGCGACAGCGTATCGATGCCGACCACGAGCGCATAGGGGCGCTTGGCGCCCGGAAGCAGGCACTCGGCGACGTGCAGGCCGTACACGAATCCCGCGCAGGCCGCGTTCAGGTCGAAGCACAGCGTGTCCTCGGGCATGCCCAGATCGGCCTGCAGCACGCACGCCGCCGACGGGGTGCAGGTGTCGGCGGTGAACGTGGCGACGAGGCACACGCCGACCTGGTCGGCGGTAAGACCGGCGGCCTCGAGCGCGCGGGACGCCGCATCGCGCACGAGCGAGCGGTGGGTCTCCCCCGCCTCCGCGTCGCAATAGTGACGCGATCGGATGCCGGTACGCGAGCTGATCCATTCGTCCGACGTATCGACGATCTTCGCCATGTCGTCGTTGGTCATCACGCGCGACGGCACCGCCGATCCGGTTCCGACGATCTTCACTCCGCTCATACGCGACCCCTCTTCACGGCCGTCGTGCCCACGGCACGGAACTTGCGATACCGGTCGTTGGCGAGCGCGGTGGGGCTCATCTTGGAAAGCTCCTCGAGCTCGCGCGAAAGCTGCGTGTCGAGCACCTGGAACAGCGCCTGCGGGTTCTCGTGGGCGCCGCCGGCGGGCTCGGGGATGATTCCGTCGATAACGCCGAGCTCGAGCAGGTCGTCAGCCGTGAGCTTCATGACCTCGCAGGCCTCGTCGGCACGGCTCGCGTCCTTCCAGAGGATCGATGCGAAGCCCTCGGGCGACAGCACCGAATACACGGCGTTCTCGAGCATGATGACGCGGTTGCCCACGGCGAGCGCCAGCGCGCCGCCGGAGCCGCCCTCGCCGCAGATGACGCTGATCACGGGGACCGTCAGCGAGCTCATAAGCTCGATGGAGCGCGCGATGGCCTCACCCTGACCGTGCGCCTCGGCCTCAAGACCCGGATAGGCGCCGGAGGTGTCGACGAACGTGAAGATGGGGCGGCCGAACTTCTGCGCCTGGAGCATGATGCGCTGCGCCTTGCGATAGCCCTCGGGAGACGCCATGCCGAAATTGAACGCGATGCGGTCCTCGATCTCGGTGCCCTTGCGGTTACCGAGAATCGTGACCGGGCGGCCGTGGAAGCGCGCGATACCGCCCATGATGCTGCGGTCGTCGGTGGCGGCACGGTCGCCGCGCTGCTCGAAGAAGTCCGTGAACAGGGCGTCGACGATCTCGGCCACGCCCGGACGGCCGGGATGGCGCGCGATGGCCACGCGCTGGGCTGCGGTGAGCACGTCGACCGGGACAAGGTTATCCGACATGTTCGGCACCCCCCTTCTTGTGGAGAGAAAGCAGACGGATGAGCGTGGTGCGCATGCGGGCACGCGGCACGACGGCATCCAGGAATCCGTGCTCGACCTGGAACTCGGCGCTCTGGAAGCCCTCGGGAAGCTTCTCGCCGATGGTCTGCTCGATCACGCGCGGACCGGCGAAACCGATGAGCGCACCGGGCTCGGCGAGCATGATGTCGCCCAGGCTGGCAAAGCTCGCGGTCACGCCACCCGTGGTGGGATGGGTCATAACCGAGATATACAGGCCGCCGCGGTCGGAGAAGCGCTGGATTGCCGCGGAGGTCTTCGCCATCTGCATCAGCGAGATGATGCCCTCCTGCATGCGGGCGCCGCCGCTGGCGGAGAAGATGATCAGCGGAAGGTGCTGCTTGGTCGCGCGCTCGATGAGCCGCGTCAGGCGCTCGCCGACCACAGCCCCCATGCTCGCCATGAGGAAACGCGTGTCGAGCGCGGCGATGGCGACGCGGATGCCGCCGATCTTGCCGATACCCGTGACAACCGCGTCGCCGGTATGCGTCTTGGCGCGCAGAGTGGAAAGCTTGTCGGGATAGCCCGGGAAATCGAGCGGATCGGTCGAGACGAGCGAGGCGTCGAGCTCGCGGAACTGACCGTCGTCGACGACCATGCGGATACGGTCGCGCGCGGGAATGCCGAAATGATGGCCGCAGTATGGGCAGACGAACTGATTCGCCGCCAGGTCGCTATCCGCGAGCGCGCGCCCGCAGCTGGGGCACGTCTTCTCCTCAACCGTCGGGGCGCTGCCCTGCTCGCGCATCTTCTTGAGCGCTATGAGCCGGTTGCGGCGCTCGGCAAGAATTCCTGCCATGCGTTACGCCTCCTCTTGCACGTCGGCGGCGTTGGTCCACGCGAGCAACGTGTCCAGGTTCTCGTCGATAAACGACGTGTTGTACGTCGCGCGGATGAAGCCGGGGTGGTACATGATCTGATGAAGGACGTCGATGTTGGTCTTGGGACCGTCGATAACGAACTCCTCCAGGCAGCGACGCATGCGGCGAATGGCCTCCAGACGCGTCGGCGCCCAGACGATGAGCTTGGCCGCCAGCGAGTCGTAGTAGGGCGGCAGCTCGCAGCCGGCATACAGGCCGGTGTCGACGCGCACGCCGTAACCGCCGGGCAGGTGCACGAAGTCGACGAGGCCCGGCGAGGGCATAAAGCCGTGAGCCGGATCCTCGGCGTTGATGCGGCATTCGATCGCATGCCCGCGCAGGTTGATATCGTCCTGCGTGAAGGACAGCGAGAGGCCCGAGGCCACGCGCAGCTGCTCGCGCACCAGGTCGATGCCGGTCACGCACTCGGTGATGGGATGCTCGACCTGAATGCGCGTGTTCATCTCGATGAAGTAGAACTCGCCGGAGGGATCGAGCACGAACTCGATGGTGCCCGCGTTCACGTACCCCGCGGCGCGGGCCGCCTTGACCGCCGCCTCGCCCATGCGCTCGCGCAGCTCGGGCGTGAGCACGCGCGAAGGGGTCTCCTCGATCATCTTCTGACCGCGACGCTGGATGGAGCAGTCGCGCTCGCCCAGCTGCACGACGTTGCCGCAGCTGTCGGCCATAATCTGGAACTCGATGTGGTGGGGGTTCAGCACGAGCTTCTCGAGGTACATCTCGTCATCGTTGAAGCAGGCGCGCGACTCGGCACGGGCCTCCTCGAACAGGTCCTCGAACTGATCCGGGTCGAACACCTTGCGCATGCCGCGACCGCCACCGCCGGCAGCGGCCTTGATGAGCACAGGGTAGCCGATCTCGTCGGCGATGCGCTTGGCCTCCGCCGCGTCGGCGACCGAACCGTCGGAGCCGGGCACGACCGGCACGCCGGCGTTCTTCATGAGCTCGCGCGCGGCGGCCTTGTTGCCCATCATGCGGATGACGTCGCCCGACGGGCCGATCCACGTGATGCCGTTCTTCTCGCACTCGTCGGCGAACTCCGCGTTCTCGGAAAGGAAGCCGTATCCAGGGTGGATGGCGTCGCAGTGCGCGGCCTTGGCCACCGTGAGAATGGCGTCGGTGTTGAGGTAGCTTTGGGCCGACGAGGCGGGACCGATGCAGTAGGAATGCTCGGCGAGCTGCACGTGCAGAGCCTCGCGATCGGCCTCGGAATAGACGACCACCGGCTCGATGTCGAGCTCGCGGCACGCGCGGAACACGCGCACGGCGATCTCGCCTCGGTTGGCGATGAGGATTCGCTTGAACATAGGCCCGCTTCCCTTACGCCTCGTGGTAGCGGATCAGCGGGGCGCCGAAGGACACGAGCTCGCCGTCGGTCGCCATGATCTCGTCGATCACGCAGTCGACCGGAGCGGTGACCTCGCTCATCATCTTCATGGCCTCGAGCAAGCAAACCGTATCGCCCTTCTTGACGCGGTCGCCGGGCTGGACATAGGGGTCCTTATCGGGCGACGGGGCGACGTAAAACGTACCGACGAGCGGAGCGGTGATGCAGGGACCGTCCGCCGCCGCGGGCTCCTCGGACGCAGGCGCGGGCGCAGCGGGTGCCACGGAAGCGGCAGGGGCAGCAGGCGCGACCGGAGCGGCAGCGGGGGCGGCAGCGATCGTCGCGGGCGCCGGCACGCAGCCGGGCTTTTCGAGCTCGATGGTGGTGTCGCCGCTCGTGATCTTCATGCGGCCGATGCCGCTCGTGTCAAAACGACCCATGAGGTCGATGATGTCCTGAGTTTTCATAGCCATGTGCATGGACCTCCTTTGTTCGGGAAACACTGGTCGTTTGCCTCCGGGGAGCGGCGCCCGTCTGCGGCGCCGGCTCGGAACCAATCGATCAGCGCATCCCGCGAAGCATAAATAAAACCGGGCAGAGCGCACGGCCCTGCCCGGTTCTTGGCTCGGATTTGTTACTGAGCCTTGTTCTCCAGGTAGTCGGCCAGATCGCCAACGGTCTTGAACTGGTCGAGCTCGGCGTCGTCGATCTCGCAGTCGAAGGCCTCCTCGAGAGCCATGACGAGCTCCATAGCGGCCAGGGAGTCAGCGCCCAGGTCCTCCTCGAGCTTGGCCTCGCGGGTGACCTTCTCAAGGTCGCAACCGACGGTCTCGGAGATGACCTCGCGCATCTTCTCGAAATCCATGACAACTCCTTCCCGAGCGCGCCATTCGTCTGCGCTCGAATCCGAAACGCACGCAGCGCGCACGCCCCTGTCTGCAAAACTCGCTAAAGCATTTTAGTTAAAAATTTTGAGATGTTGACGACGCAACATCTCTACGCAGGAACTGCACAATCCGGCATTGTGGCTGGTAAATATTGGTAAACGAATCGTAAGGAGGTATACGGAAAGGCCGCGTACGGGACAGCTCCCGCACGCGGCCCTGAAACCCTTGCGTTGCGATGGGGTTCTATTCGGTGCGCAGCGCCGTGACCGGGTCCTTCTTCGCGGCCATGCGGCTGGGAGCCACGCCGGCGACGAGCGAGAGCACGACCGAGATGAGCACCAGCGCGACACCGGCGCCGACGGGCACCGCCGCGAGATCGGCCACGCCCGCCACCTGCTCGATGATCATGTTGGCGGGGATGTCCAGCAGGACCGTGACCGCGATGCCCAGCACGCCGGAGACGAATCCGATGATGAACGTCTCTGCCGTGAAGATGCGGCTCACGTCGCGCTTGCTCGCGCCGATAGCGCGCAGGATACCGATCTCCTTGGTGCGCTCGAGCACGGAGATGTAGGTGATGATGCCGATCATGATCGAGCTCACCACCAGCGAGATCGCTACGAACGCGATGAGGATGTAGGTGATGGCGTTCACGATATCGGTCACGCTCGACATCAGCGTCCCCACGATATCGGTGTACTGGATCTCGGTCCCCTCGCCCGATGCGGCGATGTCGTCGTTGTACTCGGCGATGAGGTTGTCGACGTACTCTTTGGCCTCGAAGTCGTTGGGGTAGATGTTGATGGAGTACGGATCGTCCAGGTCCGCGACGCCGAGCTTCTCCAGATTGCCGTCATAGGTCGCGTTGTCGGTCTGTTGGGACATCTGGCGCGAGAAGGCGGAGACGATCTCCTCGTCCGACAGGCCCTCGCTCCTCAGCTGGTCGACGTAGGCCTGCAGCTGAGCACCCTGCTCGGCGGGCATTTGGGAGATCAGGGCCTCGATGCCCTCCATGGTGAGCTCGTCGGTCGAAGAATCCTGGAAGGGCATGCCGGTGAAGATGTCCGTCGAGGGATTGCCCTGCTGGGCCTCCACGACGGCGCTGTCGTTAACGAGGCCGACCATGTGCTCCATGAGCTCAGGTGTATACAGGACGGCGCCCCAGTTGCTACCCGAATCGTTGTCCTCCGAAGGGCGCACGATGCCCACGACGCGCACCTCTTCGGCGCTGTTGACCACATCGGTCATGTAGGCGTCGTCATCCTCCATATCAAGCCAGGTGCCGTCGTCCTGCTCTGCGTACTTGGAGCTCTCGGGCACGAGCTTGAACGCGAGATCCATGAGCTCGTCATAGGTGTAGCTCGTCTGCTCGACCTCCTCGACACGCTTGCCGGCGATGACGTCGGCCATCATGCCGCGCAGGTCGGACTGATCGAGCAGCCCGAGCGCGTAGAGCGTGTAGTCCGAGATGCGGTCGTTACGGTCGACGTAGATGACGACCTCGTTCCAGCTCTCGGGCATGCGGCCGGCAACGATGTCGTAGTCGCGATCCCACAGCTCGCGGTTGGGGAGCAGCGCCGTCCATACGTCATAGCTCGAACCGCTCGTCCCCGACATGGAGCTCATCATCTCGGTCTGTGTCGAGCCGGAAGTCGAGAAGCCGAGCGAGTCCATCACGGTCGCGGGGTTGACCTGCACCGGGCCATCCGACGTATCGGACTTGTAGACGTTGAGCGGAGTGTCGTAGCTGTACTCTATCGCGGTCACGTAATCGTTGATGTCACCGGGGTTGGAGTCGAGCCACTTCTTGATGGCCTCCATGTCGTTCTCGTTGGCACCGTCGGCGACGCTGGTCACCATATCGGTCACCAGGTCTTTCGACTCGACCTCGCCCGATGTGTTCTCGGATGCCGCCTCTCCGGCGGTCCCCATCATGGACGTCATCATGCTCGCGATGTCGATCGAGGTCTCCTGGATCGTGAGCGGGTAGTCGCCCATCGTCGATTCCTCGGTCTCGGCGATATAGTTCTGCGCTCCATCCGACAGCGACAGAATCAGCGCGATGCCGATGATGCCGATCGACCCCGCGAACGCCGTGAGAAACGTGCGCCCCTTCTTGGTCATGAGGTTGTTGAACGACAGCATGATGGCCGATAGATAGCTCATGCCCCGCTTGCCCTTGCGCGCATCGGCGACGGCGTGCTCTTGGATCTGTTCTTCGGTGAGGTACTCGACCTGGGAGTCGACGGGATTGGAATCGCTTATCAGAACGCCGTCTGAGATGCGAACGATGCGATCCGAATACTCCTCGGCAAGCTGAGGGTTATGGGTCACCATGATGACCAGGCGATCGCGCGACAGACGCTTCAGGATCTCCATGACCTCGACGGAGGTGTCGGTATCGAGCGCGCCCGTCGGCTCGTCTGCCAGGATGATCTCGGGATCGTTGACGATGGCGCGCGCGATGGCGACGCGCTGCATCTGACCGCCGGAGAGCTGGTTGGGGCGCTTGTGCATATGCTCAGCCAAGCCGACCTGTGCCAAAGCCTCCTCGGCGCGCTGCCGGCGCTCCGCCTTGGGTGCACCCGAGAGCAGCAGCGCCATCTCCACGTTCGCGATGACGTTCTGATGGGGGATCAGGTTGTAGCTCTGGAAGACGAAGCCCACGGAATGGTTTCGATACGTGTCCCAGTCGCGATCAAGGTAGCTTTTGGTCGATCGTCCGTTGATGACGAGGTCGCCGCGGGTGTACTGGTCGAGTCCGCCGATGATGTTGAGCAACGTGGTCTTGCCGCAGCCGGACTGGCCGAGGATACTCACGAATTCCTGGTCACGGAAGGTAACCGATATGCCCTTCAGCGCATGGACGACGGAATCACCTGCCGGATAGTCCTTGGTAATGCCTTTGAGTTCGAGCACCGAATCTCCTTTGGGATATGTGGATCGGCGAAAGGCCGCCTCGAGTTCCGAATGCAGATATCCTACCCACTCGATGCGGCAGCATACGAAAAAGAATGGGGCCACGGCAGCAAAGTGGCCACATCGGACACATGGGGCAGGGGCCGGATGCGAATGGCGCTGGAATCAAGGGTAGTATGCCGGAAAACCCGGCATACCACCCTTGATGTAATGTTTTTCTATAATTATTATTTATTTAAATATGTTGCTCAAGCAAAAAAGGACTTTTGGGTACATCATTCATGGGTCCGTAAGTAGATGGCCTGATAGATATCTTTATGTATATTCTTAACAGTATTGAATATGATCTACCTATAGGTCTACACAGAGGGTCTCAAAATATGTACCCAAAAGTCCCGTTTTCGTTTTGGCCTCCCCTCTCATCGGCACCTCGCACCCCTTGAGACGTGTTCATTTTGCTGAAGGCGGGCGCGGACCGCTTTCATGCAGCACAATGGTTCTGTTTTGACCCACACCCAGCGCTCGATTGGATCGTTTATGCCAAAGCCCTCCGCCCCGCTCAAGCAAAAGCGCGTCACAGCCGACGGGCCGTGCCCGGTTATGCGTTCGTGCGGCGGCTGCACCTGGCTTGGCATGCCCTATCGCAAGCAGCTTGCCCGCAAGCAGCAGGCCACCGAGGAGCTCTTCGCCCCGCTCATCGCACGCCATCAGTGGGATGTCTCCATCGATCCCGTGCGAGGCATGGGCGGTTGCGCCGGTGAGGGGTCGCTTCCAGCTCCGCGCGCATTCCGCTACAAAGCGGTCACCCCGTTTGCACCCAGCCAGCACGGAGGGGTGCGCTGCGGGTTTTTCGCACGGGGCACCCACCGCATCGTGCACGTTCCGGACTGCATCGTCGAGGCGCCTGACGCCCGGCATATCCTCAACGCGGTGGCGCACGCAGCAGAATCCTGCCGCATCCCCGCCTACAACGAGGACACCCACCGCGGCCTGCTGCGCTACGCCGTCCTCCGCATGGGATGGCGCACCGACGAGGCCATGCTGACGCTCGTGACGAGTCAGCGACAGCTGCCACGCTATCGAGCGTTCATCGAGGCCCTTCAGCGTATCGACGGGCGCATCACCACGATCGCCCAAAACGTCAACCCTCGCGTCACCAACGCGATCCTGGGCAACGACACGCACATCCTTTTCGGACGCACCCACCTGCGCGATCAGCTGCTCGGATGCACCTTCGACATCTCCCCCACCGCGTTCTACCAGACGAACCCCGCACAGACGGAGGTGCTCTATCAGCTCGCCATCGAAGGCATGGGGCTTGAAGAGGGGGACGTTCTGATGGACGCCTACTGCGGCAGCGGCACCATCGGCCTGTGCGCCGCGCAGGCAGCATCGGATGCAGGGGTCAACGTTCAGATCATCGGCGTCGAGCGCAACGCCGCCGGCATCGCCGATGCAAAGCGCAACGCGCAGCTGAACAGCCTTGAGCAGCGCGCGCGATTCATCAACGATGACGCCACCTCGTATATGAAGCGCGCCGCCGAGCGAGGCGAGCGCGTCGACGTGCTGTGCTTCGACCCGCCGCGAGCGGGCTCTACGCCCGCATGCCTCGACGCGGCGTGCGCGATGGCTCCCCGCCGCATCGTCTACGTCAGCTGCAACCCTCAGACACAGGTGCGCGACATCGAGCATCTCGCACGCGGGGGATATCGTCTAACGCGTCTGACGCCCGTTGACATGTTCCCCCACACTGAGCATGTGGAGACGGTCGCGATTTTGAACAGGGTATTATAAAATAAGTTGATAATGATACTGATATTATAGTATTATTATATTTTTGATATGATAACACTAAAACTAGATATATATGCTGCACCTAGAGCCACATTTTCTTCCAAGAAGTGTAGTATCATTTTGTTGTTGAAAAAGGCATCGTTCGTGTAGTAGTCGGGTGCTACGCATATGAACTTCTTATTCGTTGGAGCCTGTGACACGGCGGGTAGCTCCATCGCCACGCGCATGTACCGTGAGGGCCATCACATCGCATGGCTCACGGATGAACCCACGCTGCCGCTCTGGGGAGACAAGATCCATGGAAAGGTCTTTCGCAGCAGCATCACCCCAAAAACGTGCAAGCAAATCCTCGAAGGAGAGGCAGCCGACTACCTCATTTTTCTGACCGCCCCTTGGCGTGAAAAGACAAGTAGGAGCAAGAACGCATACGGATCGCTCCTGAGCACCCTGAACGTCGTGCTGAGGACAGCCGCGGCGGCCAAAACGAAGCGAATCTGCCTCCTTTCGAGCGACCAGCTGGCTGACGACCATCTCCTCAATCCCGAACTTGAAGAGCTGCGTGCAGCCGAACGCATGGCAGCCTCGTTCAGCAAACAGAACAACATGAGCCTGCTCATTTTGCGCATGGGCCTCTTGTTCAGCGATGACATCACAACTGCCACGCTTGTTGAACAGCTGATACACGACATGACAGAAGACGATGTCCCTCGCATCCCCTTCACCGCCGATTCCGAGCTTGACCTGCTGTGCGCATCTGATTTAGCAGAGGCGTTCCTTCGACTCGTAAACCTCAACACCATGGGAACGCACACCGTGTTGACCGGGTCCCCTGTAACCGCGCGCACGCTCTGCACATCGGTCGCACACGTCGCTCATTACAGCGGGGAGATTGAATACGGAGGCACACAATACCTTTGCGACGAACGGCCTTCAGACGAGATACGCCTCCTCACCGGCTGGATGCCTTTCTATCTGTTCACCGAGAAAGGCGAGTTGTTTCTACAAAAGAGCCTCTCTCGCAAGACTGTGGTTCAAGAAGAGGAAGAAAGACGCACCTGGTTGCAGGTGCTCCGAAGCCATTCGTTTGCCTGGGCAACCATCCAGAACTTTTTGCTCTTCGCCGTCGCCGCAACAACTTCAGCGCTAACCGAAGATTGGAGCGACCTGCGATACGTCGACGTCCGCCTTCTCTATGTGGTGATCATCGCCATCACCTTCGGCATGCGGCAAGGACTGATAGCTACGGCGCTCGCCTGCTGCAGCTACGCCGTGAGCCTACTGCACTCAGGAATCGACTTGTCGTATCTGCTCTACAACGTCGGCACGTGGATTCCGTTCATCATTTTCGGTGTAGCTGGTGCGTTCGGAGGCTATTGGAGCGATAAGAAAAACGATGAATACGATACGCTTCAAAGAGAGAAAGATGAGCTTAATCAACGCTATGACCTGCTTAAGCGGCTGTATCGAGAGGTTGTGTCGCTCAAAAACCAGCTGCAGAAGCAAATCGTTGTTTCCAAAGAGAGCTTCACTCGCATGTACTCCATCATGTCGGAATTGGATTCCACCGATCAGCGCATGCTCATGGCACGCACCGTGCGCGTAGCAGAGCAAGTCATGAATTGCGAGGGCGCGGCATTCTACATCCTCGCAGGGAAGCGCCATCAGTGGGCTCGCCTATCGGTTTGCTCAGCAGCATGGTCTCCCAATCTCCAGCGAAGCAAAGACCTTACCTCCATGCCAACACTGTACACCAGAATCATGGATGGAAAGATTTTCGTAAACACCGATCTTATGGCCGGATACCCATCCATGGCCATGCCGGTTATGCAAGGCAGCACGCCAAAGGCACTGGTCACCATCTACAACATTCCTTTGGAAAACTTCACGACCGACTATGAGAACCGTTTCCAAACACTCGTGCAGATGATTCAAGACTACCTGGTCAAAGCACTTGAGTACGAGCGAAAAAATCGCGACAGGCTCTTTCTGCCCGGCACGCGCATCTATAACGCAAAGGCGTTCTCTAAGGAGCTGGAAACCCTACGCACCATCGACAAAGAATTCGGCTGCCCGTTTTCCCTGGGCCGCCTGAATTGTACCGACGGGGCGACCAGCCTTAAGGCGCTCTATAAACGAGCTGAACCGCTTCTGCGCAGCACCGATCTCATCGGCGTCGGACCAGACGGCAGCGCACATGCCCTGTTCTTATATGTCGACGACTCCGCCCGTGCCCAACTGAGCGCGCGTCTCGCATCCAAAGGCCTCTCGGTAACGTGGGAGGACTAGGTTATGGACATGATCTTATGCATACTTCTGGCAATACATGTCATTCTCTCCCTCGTCTACCCATGGGACTGGTTCCAGACCTATGGCCGAATTCAAGAAGCCATCGTTCGCATGGTGATCAGCCTCTTCCTCCCACTTGTGGGAGTTGTCACCATGAAACTCGTTGACTACTTCTATGAGCAGAACCCATACGCCCAGATGGATGAACTCTATTTGGGTCGAGGAGAATTGACTGACGAACTGCAGCTTCTTCGCGCCGTCGATTCGCAGCAAGCCGCCAAAACCGCCCCAGGCGTAGACGTGCTCCAGCTGGAAAACTATGACGAGCGTCGCCGAATGGTTATGAACACGCTGCGTCAATCCGATACCGCCGACTACATGGACGTACTGCGCCGAGCACTTGTCAACGAGGATCGTGAGACGTCCCATTATGCCAGCGTCGTGATCATGGACCTTCAGGAGCGCATGCAGAGACAGCTCGTCGCCGTTGAGCGGCGTCTTCGCGAGGATCCCGACAACCCTGATGCGCTTTATGCACTTGAAGAGGAGCTATACAGCATTATCCGCAGCGAGGTCATTGACGAAAACAGCCTGCCGCGATATTACAACCGCTATATTCAGGTTTCCGATGAGCTCTTAGCACAGGCTTCGCCAAGTGCTGAGTGCTTCCATCGACGCATCAAAGTCGATCTCAAGACGCACGATAGCACCCATGCCAAAGAGACCGCCGAGCGGTTCCTTACGAGCAATCCGGACAGCGAAGATGCGGTTGTGGACATGATCAATGTGTGTGTCCAACTCAATGATCGCGCCGGACTGGACAGACTCCTTGACAACCTTGGCAGCATGCCCGTAGTGCTCACTGAACGTTCCCTGCAATACATCAGGTATTTGAGGAGGTAGATGAATATGGAAAAATACTATCGCAAGATCTACCTCTATATCTTCGGAGCTATCGCTATCGCCGTGGTGCTGTTTGCCATGAATAGTGGGCTGCTCATCAGGTCTGACGAGCAGAGCGTATCGTTTCAGCGCTCCGAACCCGTGGATACGCTATCCCAAGCGGATATGGAAGCCTCAACCACCTCCGCATTGGTGCTCTATGATCCCGGTGACGAAAACTCCAAAAAATACCAAACCAACCTGGAACGCGTGTTTGGTTGGCTCCGTATCGACGCGAAATACCTCTCCGCTGAGCGCAAGGACTCCGTCTCGTACCAAGACTACGACATGGTGATGGTTGCGTTTTCCGATTGGGAGGGATTGATCGGTCAGGACTGCACGCGTCTTCTGCATTACGTCAACGACGGAGGCAAGCTGTTCCTTGGTTTGCTTCCAGATGATCCGGGCGGCGTATATCAGACCCTTTACCGGCACATGGGCATCATAGATTATGGCAACTATCAGCAATCAGACGGCATTCGATTCACTAACGAGCTGATACCGGGATCTACAAGCCAAACGTTCAAAGATGCCGACATATTCGGAGATGCCGTGCTCGGCGTTCAGGTGGAAGACAGCTGCCCCGTCTACGCCACGGCGCTCGTGGGCGATCGAGAAATCCCCCTGGTATGGCGCAGCGATTCGGGAGAAGGAGAAATACTCACCTATAACGCCACGGCAATCGTAGGCGACAGCTGGACAGGCTTTGCCGCGGGCTGCATTGCAACCCTGCTCGGCAACTACATGTATCCGGTCATCAACACCAAGACGGTGTTCATCGACGACTTTCCGTCGCCGCAGTACAACACCCAAAGCGATGTCATAGAGGAAGGCTACAACAGAACCGTGCAGGAGTTCTTCCGAGATATCTGGTGGCCGGATATGCAAAACGCCGCCCAACAATACAACTACGATTATGTTGGGTTGTTCATCGCGACCTACGACGACGTCGTCGATCCGGACGACTTCTTCTACCAGAAAGACACGGTGGAACAGTACTTCGGCAACAGCTTGCTCGACAACAACTTTGAAATCGGCGCGCACGGCTACAACCATCAGTCCCTTGCCCTCGATGGCGAGGTGCCCGCCGACCTCGGATACAATGCCTGGGATAACGAAGGCGATATGGAGGCCAGCCTGACCGAGCTGCTCGACATCACCGCAGATCTGTTTCCCGATGTCAAACTCTACACGTACGTGCCACCCTCCAACTACCTAGGATCCGACGGCCGCGAAGCCGTGGCACATGCCCTACCTGATCTGCAGGTGATATCCGGCGTGTACACAAGCGAAGGCGAGGAAGGCAGCGTCTACAAACAAGATTTCGAGATCGCGTCGGACGGCATCGTCGAATTCCCCCGGATAACCTCCGGAACACTGGATGACCCCTACGATCGTTTCACTTCCCTCAGCGTTGGAGGACTCTACGGGGTCTTCAGCCACTTCATTCATCCCGACGACATTTTGGACGAAGAGCGCGGGCAGGGCCTTTCATGGGAAGAGCTCTACCGACAGTACTGCACCCGTCTGCAATACATCAATGATTGCCTTTCGAGCCTGCAGCCGGCAACCGCAGTGGAGGCGGCACAGGCGCTGCGCATCGCTGAGGAGCTTGATGTCTCATATGCCGAGACCGACGGCAGGATCGAAGGCCAGTGCAACGGATACACCGGTACAAGCTACTGCTATTTCCGTAGCGACAAGAAGGCGGTCACCGACAACGACAACTGCAGCGTCAAACCCGTCAGCGATGTTGCCGGTGAGAAGTGGTATGTCGTGGAGATCTATGAGCCCACGTTCTCCTTTAAGCTGGAGGGCTGAGATATGAGAATCTGCCTGATAGCCGAGGGGTGCTATCCATATGTAGCCGGCGGTGTTTCTTCGTGGGTGCAAATGCTCATCCAAGGCATGCCGGAACACACGTTCATCATCTACACGATCGGGGCGAACGAATCCCAACGCGGACAGTTCAAATACACACTGCCCTCCAACGTGGAACATGTCGAAGAAAACTTCCTCGACCAATATATGGATGCCAAGATACGAAAGCCGGCGCGCTATGATCTTCAATCGAAAGAGCATGAAGCGCTGCTGGACCTCATCACCACCAGCAAACCGAATTGGAATACCTTATTCGACATGTTCTCATGTAACGGCCCCTACCAAGCAAATGAGTTCCTCGCAAGCGATGCCTTTTTGGACGTCGTGATGGACGCATGCCAAGACACCTTCAGGATGACTCCGTTTAACCAGGCGTTTTGGACCATCCGGTCGATGCTGCTGCCCGTCTTGAACATCCTGCGCTGCCCCGCCCCCGAAGCCGATGTGTACCATACGGTTTCGACCGGTTATGCTGGCCTGCTGGGTGCACTGTTCCAAAAGCAGACCGAAAAGCCGCTCATCATCACCGAGCACGGCATCTACAGCCGTGAACGGGAAGAGGAGATTCTCAAGGCGACATGGGTCGACATCTATTTCAAGAAAACCTGGATCGACTTTTTCTTGGGCATGGCGGGTGCCGCTTATAGCAGGGCGACCACCATCGTTTCGCTGTTTCAGCATGCTCGCGATCTGCAGATTGAATACGGCGCCGATGCGAATCGCTGCCGGGTCATTCCGAACGGCATCAAATTGCAACGTTTTGAAGATATCGATCCCCTTCCCCTCGAACGCAAGGGCCTGGTAATCGGCGCCGTCATTCGCGTCGTTCCCATCAAGGACCTCAAAACCATGATCAACGCATTCGCTTTGGTGCTTGAAAGGCGCCCCGATGCAGTCCTCTACATGATTGGCCCTACCGACGAGAATCCCGAATACTATCAGGAATGCCTAGAGCTCATCGAAAACCTGCATGTTCGCAATATTGCATTTGTTGGTCGCGTCGATGTGGCACAGTGGTACGGCGAGCTTGACCTGATGCTTCTGAGCAGCATCAGCGAGGGCCAACCCTTGGCAGTACTCGAAGCCATGGCAAGCCGTCGCCCCATCGTCGCAACAGATGTTGGATCCTGCCGGGAGCTTTTGGAAGGCGTTGACGATGGCATCGGCCCAGCAGGAATCATCGTTCCCGTCATGAGTCCGAACATTATGTCCCAGACCATACTGCAGCTTGCAGAAGATCGTCTCTTGATGCGACAGATGGGTGAAAACGGTCATGCCCGCGTAAGTCGTTACTACCGAGAGGAAGACTTCTTGACTACCTACAGACAGCTCTACCGGGAGGTGAGCGGTCCATGGCGGGCGTCGGATTCGAACTGAAAAAGCTTTTCCGCCGAAAAGGCGGCTATATCAACACGCTCAAAGCCTATGCAACCACCGCAGTGGTTACCGAAGGCCCCATGGTGTTGTGCATCGTGATGCTATTTGCCATCCGCACCCTGCTGCGGATGTGGAACACCAGCTTTTCTGACCAAGAGGTCTACCTGATCACCACGACCTACATCATGGTGTTCTCCCTTATCCTGTCAAATTCCCTGCTGATGTTTATCAGCCGGTTCATCTCGGATTGCATCTACGAAGACAACAAGGACCAGATTCTCCCCTCTTTTTTCTGCACCATTGCCTACCTGCTCGTGTTGGGTGGCATCATAGCGGTCATCTATCTTGCGCTGCTCGACACCCCCTTCCTGCACAAGGTGCTGAATTTCCTCCACTTTGAAGTGATGCTCATTCTTTGGACCCAGATGGCATATCTCTCCGCCATCAAGAAGTACCTCAAGGTGTTAACTGGATTCTTGATTGCAGCGCTGCTCGCCATCGGCGGCAGCATCGTGTTGATGCTTGTCGGTATAAACCCCTTGACCGCAGCATTTCTGGCATCGACCGCAGGGTTCGTCTTGATGATGATCCTCTACATGCAGGAGCTCATCACGTTTTATCCGATGGGCCCGTTGAGCCTTGTGACGCTCTTCCCCTATCTGGATAAATACAAGAGCCTGATACTCACGGGATTCTTTTCCGCCCTCGGGTTGTTTGGGCACAACTTCGTATATTGGTGCAGCGAGTATCGAACTCATGTGATTCCGCATATGATCTACTGCATGAAATATGATGTTGCCTGCTTCTGGGCAAGTCTTACGATCATACCTTTCCTGGTGATCTTCGTGGTGGCGCTCGAGGTGAACTTCTACAAAGCGTACCGAACCTATTTCGACACCATCCTTTACGGAGGAACGCTTACAGACATCCGAACCGAAAACCAGAACCTAAGACGAACCGCTTTTCGCGAACTGGCGCACGTCTTCGAGCTTCAGTTTTTCGTCGAGCTGCTGTGCATCACGTTTCTGGGCAACTTTTTACAAAACTCTGCATTTGACCTCGAGATGCTCTCTATCTTTCGCTACCTGTGCGTGGGGTACTGCTTCTACGTGCTTGTCAAAAGCCTCGTGACCATGCTCCTGTACTTCGATGACCGCAAAGGCGCCGCCGTGTTGAGCGGATCGTTCGCAGGGTTGAGTATCCTCTGCTCCATTCTCGTTCTACCGGCAGGCATCGAGTGGTACGGAACGGGCTTCCTGGTCGCCGGCGCACTGTGCGCCATCTTTGGACTCAAATATCTCCATAGGTATCTGGAGCGCCTTGAATACCAGGTGTTCTGCCGTCAGCCACTGTTCTACGAAGAGCCGCAGGGCATATTCAAGAACCTCGCTGACCTGGTGAACGAACAAGAACGCCAGATCAGCCTACTCCACCAGTACAAAGGCAGAAATGCTAAAGCAGATGCACCCGAGAGCGGACACGATGAAGAGGTGGTAATCGATGAGAAGGATTAAGTTGAAGCCGGCGTACCTGGCTGCAATGGCCGGCATCTTCCTGCTGCTGGCATTAGCGGCAGGCGCCTCAAGCCTTCGTCAATCCATCATACCCAATGAGGAAGCAGAGGATGTACCGGAGGCGATTGCCGAAGCCCAGAAGAACGCTCAGCAGAACGATCAGGGGTTCCAGATCGCGGAAACCGACGATATCGACAGCGGCCTGAACGAAGACAAAAGCGTCTACGCCGAGGATGACCCAGATTCTCTCGTCTACTTCTACGTGACCGTAAGGTACGGAAGTGAAGCGAAGGGTACGAATCACACCTTCAACGAGGTCAACAACGCAATTCGCTTTGTCGACGATGCTCATCTCGATAACGACGTGTATGCCGAAGCTTTGGTACAGGTGGGCAATGAATCCGGTCCCCAACCGGGCATGCTGGGCTATGGCGAAACCGAGAGCAACGCAACCATTCGCGTCCGTGGCAATTCTTCTACCGTCATGCCTCAGAAGAACTACAAGCTCTCCCTCAACGATGAAGCAGGAACCTGGAGGGGACAGAGTAATATCGCCCTCAATAAGCACGCTTTTGATGCCACGCGCATTCGCAACAAGCTGTATTTCGACTTGGCCAAAAACCTCTCGGATGTACCCAGCGAACGCACACAGTTCGCTCGCCTCTTCATCAAGGACGAAACCTCAGGAGCAACCGAGTTCGTCGACTACGGCCTGTTCACCCAAGTTGAGGTCCCCACAAAAAAATACCTCGCGAATCACGGCCTCGACCGCGCTGGATACCTGTATAAAGTCATCAGCTTCAATTACGAGCCCAACGACCTGGTCAAGAATTTCGACGCTGAAGACTTTGATCGAGGGGCCATGGATACGGTCATTAGCTGTCGGGGGCGGGAAGACAACGCCCGTCTGTTGGAGATGGTCGATGCCGTTAACGACATGGCCCTCGACATCAACGACATACTCGATACCTACTTCGATCGGGACAACTACATGCAGTGGCTCGCGTTTAACCTGCTGATGGGCAATCGCGACACCACGATGCAAAACTACTATCTTTATAGCCCCTTGAACGGCACAAAATGGTATTTCATCCCCTGGGACGGCGATACGAGCCTAATGAGAGCTGAATACCAAATGGAGGGAAATTCGCAAATCTCGGATTGGGAATGGGGTATCGCCAACTACTGGAGAATTATACTTCACCAGCGCGTCCTTAAAAACGATCGCTGCCGCAAAGAGCTTGCAGAAACCGTAGAACAGATGCACAAATGGCTCAACAAGGAAACCGTCGATCAGATGGTTGACGGCTACTACGAAACCGTGAAGCCCTACATCTATGCCATGCCCGATTATCTCAACCTTCAGCACAACCAGGCGGAGGTCGAGCACCTTATCTCTGTGATGGGTGATGAGGTTGAAGAGAACTATGACAACATCATGGACAGCATGGACGACCCCATGCCGTTTTGGCTCTTCGAAGCCGAGCGCGTTGATGACCAGGTGCGCCTGAGCTGGGAGGCTGCTTACGATTTCGAGGGTGCGTCGTTTACCTACGACATCACGGTAAGTCGGTATCCCGACATGCGCGACCCCTTGTTCAGCCAGCAGGGATTGATAGCAACCGAGGCGACCATACCGCAAAGCACTTTGGAGTCCGGAGAGTTCTACTGGCGTGTCATCGCCACGCGCGAGGACGGGCAGACGGTCAACGCCATGAATCAGATAGAAGTGAACGATCTCTACTATCCCGGCGTCTACAGCTTCACACTGCAATAGGAGTCATCCCATATGAAGGCATACCGCTATGAGCAGAAGTACGTGCTGCATGAGGCTCAATACTTGCCGTTGCGGCAAGCGGTCAGAACTCTTATGGACCGAGATCGCCATGCAGGCCCTGGCGGAGAATACATGATTCGCAGTTTGTACTTCGATGATATGTATCAGACCGCATATCGAGATAAGCTTGCCGGCGTATATGCGCGCAAAAAGTATCGCGTTCGCATCTACAACTGCCAAACCACCAGCATCAACCTCGAGTGCAAATACAAACAAGGGTCCTATATCAACAAGGAAGCCGTCGCGTTGTCACTCGACGAGTATCGGCGCATCCTCGATGGCGATTGTCGATTTCTGCTAGAAAAGAACTCCAGAATGGCCCATGAGTTTTATCTCGACTGGCGCAATCGGCTGTTGCGCCCCGTGGTTATTGTGGACTATGAACGCGAGCCGTATGTGCTAGAAGCAGGCACGGTACGCGTCACCTTCGACAAGAACCTACGTGCTGTATCCCCACATGAAGATATCTTTGATGCTGGGGCCGCAGCGCGCAGCGTCCTGTTTCCGGGACAACTCATAATGGAGATCAAATTCACGGGATACCTGCCCGAGCGCGTCCGACGCATCTTCCATATGCGCAATACGACGCAGACATCAGCCTCCAAATTTTGCATGTGCATTGACCGCCTAAACGGCAACGCACCCATCCCCGTGATGCTTTAGACAGAGAAGGGACACGATACCATGGACCAAGCAACGACTACATTTGGGGATCTGTTCAAAAACTCATTCCTCAGCATGTTTCCGGAAACAGTCGACCCGTGGCAACTTGTTACCGTGCTCGCGGTCTCTCTGCTTCTCGGCCTGGGCATATTCGCCATATATCGCAAGTGCTTCATAGGTGTAGTCTACGATCACTCCTTTGCAATTTCCCTTGTTGTCATGACCATATTGACTGCCGTGATTATCGTTACCATCAGCTCCAATGTGATGTTGAGTCTCGGCATGGTCGGCGCATTGAGCATTGTCCGCTACCGTACGGCAGTGAAAAGCCCCTTGGACCTCATGTTCCTCTTCTGGACCATCACCACGGGAATCGCCGTCGGCGCAACATACTACTATGTCGGCGTGGTGGCTTTTCTCTTCGTGTCCGCCGTCTTCTTCATCCTGAAGAGCGCCCGCGGGAGTGACAACACCTACATGCTTGTCGTCGAATGCGCCGCAGACCTGCCGATCGAAGAGGAGATACGGCGTTCACTCGAGCAGTATCAAACGAAAGTACGATCGAAAGTCGTTCGAAATGAACGTACGGAACTGACCGTCGAGGTCATTATGAAAGATGACAACATGAACGTGGTCAACACCATCAGCGAGATCGAGGGCGTCGGAGATGTGACCATGGTTCAGTACCGCGGCAGCTACGAGGCTTGATCCGAGGCGGCTTCCCGCCGCTCTTGCGCCAGCCATGCGATGTAGACGCTGGGGTAATGGCCGTTCAGCATGGTGGTTGGGTCTACGTGCTCTGCCAGTATCGCGAAGGCGTGGGCAACACCGGCTGGTGTTTTAAGCTCCTCGATAGAGGCGATGCGCTCTGAAAGGTCATCGATGAGGGCGCACGCCTTCAGGTCGGCATCGACATCGACCGGGCATGAGGAGCCAACAATATCGGCAAACGATGAGCTCATCTGTTCATAGCGCTCCGCAAAGGATTCGTCTTCGCTCGACGGCAAGCTTGCGTCAACACCATAGCGTTCGTAGCCCCATGCCTCCAGAGGAAGATACGTCATGATGTCGGCCGGGTTGAGCACGTTGAAAATCGACGCGTACCGACCGCCGCGAGCATCGGCGTCGGTGGTCGTCCCCGGCGTTGCGAAGGTGTAGGTAAACACCTCGTCGCCCGCGTGAAGCGGAACGATGGCGTTATCGCTAACCGCAGTAGACAAGCTGTCGCAGGCCCAGGCCCCAACCAGGTTGGCGATCGCACCGCCACGGCTATGCCCCACCACGAGTAGCTTCACCGAACGTCCTCTGCCGTGTGCGCGGCGGATGCGACCGGAAAGCTCATCGCAAATCTCCTGCGCCGCCTCGGTGTAGCCAGGGTTGTCCTCCTCCGCTCCCGCCGCACGGTCCGCACCAGACGACCGCACCACGGCATCTGCGATGGCGCGGTCGGCCTCTTGGGCATGCTCGTCCTGCTCAAACAGAATCTGCAGGTTGCTAAGCCATTCCGACCCATAGCTACCGCGTACGGACACCAAGATCAGCTCTGCATCATATGCGCCATCCGCACTCGCTATAGGCTTTGATGCGATGGCATATGCCGCCGAGTCCGCTGTCTGCGTGACCAGCGATAAGACTTCATCGACCACTTCGCTGCGATAACGATACGACTCGGTGGAAACGTCCTCGAACCCCAGGGATGCGAGGGCGAGCTCCATATACGCCGGCTGATCAGATCCCTGCTGGTAGTAACCCGACTCTGCATACGCCAGCGATGCCAGCACCGATGAGGCAAACGCAAGATCGGGGTTGTAGCGTGTGGGATCGGAAAAGAACCACGCATCGTCCCAGGGTATCGTAACGCCGAACTCCCCCGTTCCAGGAGCTTGAAGGTCGGTCAGGTGCACAGTTTGCAAAAAGGAACCCTCACGAGGCAACTCGGCTGCCTGGGCCACCCGAGGAGCGGCAACCGCACCCGTATCTCTTTGCTGCTGATGATGGCGAACGTAGAGTATGGTGACGCATGCCATGACCACGAGCGCGATCAAGATGATCGCGGCAATCGACGTTCGCGCAAGCGCACGTCCTGTCGCGCAAAGCACCCGGTGTCGCATGGCCCCTCCCTCCCGAGCGGCAACTCACGTCTAGCATACCAAGCAGTCATGACGGGCTCATGGGGAGAGCCTTACGTTTTCCTAAGGAAGCGCCGATTGTTGAGAGGTTGTGGATGGGTCGGTTGGGGACGGGTTCGTTTCAACCCATTGATGGGTTGAAACGAACCCGTCCCCAACCGACCCATTTCCCTTAAAGGGAAACGGGTGCGCCCAGGGTGTAGTACACGTGCTCGCCGGCACAGCGACGGCAATATGTATGCCCATCGCGCTCGATGGCGCGATTGTCGTGAATCAAGTCGCCACATACCTCGCAGTACTGTTTCCTGCGGGGCCGTCCCGGCAGATCGAATTCGTCGAAATCCGTCAACGAGACCTCATGGGCGTAAAACAGCTCGTCATCGGTAAGCTCCGCAAAGAACGCGAGCATCTCCTGCTTGTCGCGCGGAGCATGCGGGACATCCGGGCGCTCGGCGATGCGGATGGCACGATCGCTTCCCAGGTCGTAGAACGTGGCCGCCATGATGCCGTAGTCAGCCCATTTGAGGCGGCGCCTGCCCAGATGGCAGTTGGCAACCGATATGACGGCATCCGCAAGGCACCGGTCGCATTCCACAAAGGCAACGAGGTCGCGATATGAATACGGATCCTCGATGCCGAAATGCTCGAGCGCAATACGTGCCATACGCGTTCCGATGATCTGACCCGCACACATGTGGCCATGGAACGCTATCGCGCGCTGCAGGTCTTCCTCAAATGTCCGCTCGGACATATGCCGACTCCTCACCCCGGGGTTCCCACGGGGCCATGCTATTCGTAATCAGCCAAATCCGCAAGCTCGCACAGATTGCAGATCCCGGCGCGTTCAAGCGCCTCCAGCAATGTCCGACGGTCGCGATTCATGATGAGTTCCTGCGGGAACCCGATTCCCTCGAGCATATCCTGGGCATGCTGGAACTGCCCGATCGCGGGCGAAAGGTGGGCATCACTCGACACGATGATCCCTACGCCCATCTCGGCACACCGCTGGGCGATGCGCGAGCAGACGCTATGGAACCAGCCGCGCGAGTCGATCTCAAGGCTGTGCTCGTTGATCTCGATCAGCTTGTTCTTCTCCTTGGCGACCGTCAGCACCTCGTCATAGTCAAACGGAACGCCCGAGCGCCCGGTATGCCCAAGCACGAAGACCTGTGGATTCTCCAGCGCCTTCACATACATATTCGTCGTGCGAGCGATGGGGGCACCCTTGGTGAAATCGCCGTTGTGGACGCTTGCAATCAGATAGTCCATGCCCGATGTCACGCGGTCGAACAGCGAGCCGTCGCTCGCATAGGGACGACCCACGATAGTGTTCGGCACATCGATATCCTGGCCGAACAGGTCCCCATCGAGGGAGACGATATCGACCTCGAGGCCGCGCAGGACCACCACGCCATCCCACACGCGAGGCCAGCAACCCTGGTTCAGGAAATACTGGAAGTTGCGGAGATGCTGATCGGGGAAGAGCATCGAGCTGAAGTGATCGCTCGAGCCGAGCAGCTCCATGCCGCGTTCGCGACAGACCGCGACGTTCTCCCCGATGGTCGAATAGGCGTGACGCGAGAAGATCGTATGCGTGTGGATATCGCAGGCGATGTGGTATGACATCCTCAGCTCCTTACCGCTCGCGGCGATAGTCGTCGGCCAACTGCTTCCAGGCGGGAAGCGAGTTCACAATGACATCGTAGTCGATGCAATAGCCCAAGCGGAACCAGCCAGGCACACCGAAGCTGTTCGAGGGCACCGGAAGCAGCTCGTAGCGCTTCGCACGCTCGCAGAATGCCTCCGCATCGTCCTCGAGCGCCTTGACCCATAGGTAGAAGGCGCCGTCGGGCTCAACATAGGTATACCCGTATGAAGAGAGCGCCTGCGTGAGCACTTCGCGGTTGCGAGCATAGGCGGCGACGTCAGACGGCTCGTCAACGCAGTCGGCAACCACGCGCTGGAACAGCGCGGGGGCGCACACGAATCCGAGAGTCCGGGCCGCGCCGGCGATGGCCGGCATGACACGAGAGGCGTTCGGGCAGGTATTGGGCACGAGCACCCAGCCCACGCGCTCGCCGGGAAGCGACAGGGACTTTGAATAGGAGTAGCACACAACGGTGTTCTCGTATATCGAGGGAACCCATGGCACCTCGACGCCATAGACGATCTCACGGTACGGCTCGTCGGAAATCAGGTAGATCGGCTCATCGCGATCGGCATTCGCGGCGCTCAGCACGGCAGCGAGCGCGTCCAGTGTCTCCCGCGTATAGACGGCGCCGGTCGGATTGTTGGGCGAATCGATAATCACCGCCGCGGTGCGCGGCGTGATGGCCGCCGCGACGGCTTGGGCATCCACCTGGAACGTACCTTGGTCCGCCAGCACCTCCACGCACGTCGCCCCTGCCTTTTCAATCCACACGGCATATTCGGGAAAATACGGGGCGATCACGATGACCTCTTCACCAGGGTTCGTGAGCGCATGGATCGTCATGGACACCGAGGCTGCGGCGCCGACGGTCATAAACACATCGCCCATACCGTACGAGGTCCCGAACCTGCGGTTCAGCGATTCGGCCACTGCGGTACGAACCTCCGGAAGGCCGGGAGCGGGCGTATACCCATGGAGCTGATCGCTCGGCAGCTGCAGGGAACGCTCGATGGAAGCGCGCACTGCCGCAGGAGCCGGCACGCTGGGGTTGCCGAGTGAGTAGTCGAACACCTTGTCGGCACCGATCTGCGCCTTGCGCTCGAGACCGTACGAGAAGATCTCGCGGATGACCGAGCTCTCGGCGCCGCGTGCAAACATCGTGTCGTTAACCATATCTACCTCCTTGGCTACGTTTAGCTGCATTGTACGCGCATGATGGGGTCAGATCGGCGAGATCGGAGCTGGTCGAATCGTGTTAACGGACCGCATGCATCAGAAAACTCCTGGTGGCTCCCCGCAGCCGACCCATAGAAAAAGGGCCCCGGCAGGGGCCCTTCGTCATTCATCCGTCTGATCCGA
The DNA here is from genome assembly GCF_002159695.1 of Collinsella sp. An271. Classification (NCBI taxonomy): domain Bacteria; kingdom Bacillati; phylum Actinomycetota; class Coriobacteriia; order Coriobacteriales; family Coriobacteriaceae; genus Collinsella; species Collinsella sp. An271. The sequence continues at coordinate 100,901 of NZ_NFJE01000005.1, forward strand.
CGCCTCCGGCGCTTCGTCCGATTGCTCGGAAGCAAGCGCTTCTTGGGCAAACGCGGCGGCCTCGGCGGCGATCTCCTCGTCGGACTGCTTGGGAACGCGCGCCTTACGTGCGTCGTGGGACTCCTCGTCGGCCTCGCCATGGGCCTCGAGATACTCATCCCACGTGTTGTCGAGCAGCGCCGTCACGGCGTCGCCCTCAACCGTCTCGCGCTCAAGCAGCACGCGCTTCATAAGCTCGAGCTGCTCGCGGCGCTCGTTCAGGATCTTGTAGGCGCGCTCGTGGGCCTCGCGCATGATACGCTGGACTTCGGTATCGATGCGACGAGCCGTCTCCTCGGAATAATCCTGGTGATCAGCGTAGTCGCGACCCAAGAAGACCTGATGCTGAGCCTCGCCGAACACCTGCGTACCGAGCTCCTCGCTCATACCCAGGCGAGTCACCATCTCGCGCGCCATCTTCGTCGCGCGCTCGAGGTCGTTGGAGGCACCGCTCGTGATGTCCTCGCACATGATCTCTTCGGCCACGCGACCACCCAAAAAGACCGCGAGTTCGTCGAGCATCTCGTTTTTGGTCTTGAGGTAGTGGTCCTCGGTCGGAAGCTGCATGGTATAGCCAAGTGCCTGGCCGCGCGGGATGATCGTGATCTTGTGGACCGGATCGGAGTGCTCCAAGACATGGCCCACCAGCGCGTGGCCGCTCTCGTGATAGGCGATCGTGGTGCGCTCGGTCACGCTCATGACGCGCGCCTTGCGCTCCGGACCGGCAATCACGCGCTCCATCGACTCCTCGACCTCGGCCATCGAAATCGTCGAGCGGTGACGACGCGCCGCAAGAAGCGCGGACTCGTTCAGAAGGTTCGCCAAATCGGCGCCGGTGAACCCGACGGTGAGCTTGGCGAGCTTGTCGAAGCGCACGTCATCGGCAAGCGGCTTGTTGGCCGCATGCACGCGCAGGATCTGCTCTCGGCCCTTGACGTCGGGACGGTCGACGGTGATCTGGCGATCGAAACGGCCGGGACGCAGCAGGGCGGGATCGAGGATGTCGGGGCGGTTCGTGGCGGCAATCAGGATAACGCTCTCGGAATCCTCGAAGCCGTCCATCTCGACCAGCAGCTGGTTCAGCGTCTGCTCGCGCTCATCATGGCCTCCGCCCAAGCCGGCGCCGCGCTGGCGACCGACCGCGTCAATCTCGTCGATGAAGATGATCGACGGGGCCTGGCTTTTCGCCTCCTTGAACAGGTCGCGCACGCGCGAGGCTCCCACGCCGACGAACATCTCGACGAAGTCGGAACCGGAAATGGAGAAGAACGGCACGCCGGCCTCTCCGGCGACCGCCTTGGCAAGCAGCGTCTTACCGGTACCCGGAGGGCCCACCAGCAGCACGCCACGCGGAATCTTGGCGCCCAGCTTGCGGAAGCGCTCGGGGTCGGCCAAGAAGTCGCGAACCTCCTTGAGCTCCTCGACCGCTTCATCGATACCGGCGACATCACCGAACTTGACCTTAGGGCGTGTGGACTCGTTGGTCTTGGCGTTGGTCTTGCCGAACTGCATGGCCTTGTTGTTGGCGCCGAGCATCTGCCTCATGAAGTAGAACATGACGAAGACGAGCAGGATGGTGGGCAGCACGTTGACAATAAGGTTCGCCAGGAAATTGGGGTCGGACGTGTCGACATCGTACTCGACGCCGTCTTCCCCACCGTATTCGGCCATGAGCTCGTTCAGCGTATCGGAGCCCACATACGTGGCGGTATACGGCACCAGCTCGGAATCCTGACCGATGTCAGAGGCGTCTTGCCAAAACGCGCCCGATACGCTTCCATCGGCGACCGTGTAGGTGGCCGTGTCGACGCGCCCTTCCTTGACTGCCGTCACAAAATCGCTGGTGGTGAGCTGCACCGCGCCCGTCGAGCGGTTGAAGAAGCCGCCCATGTTCATGAACAGGTACGCAACCAGCATGCAGGCGAGCAGAAAGTACAGCCAGCCGATGCGCGAGGGGGGCCTGTGGTTACCGCCCGGCGTGCGACCGCTTTTGCGGAGATCGTCGAGCGAGCCGAACAGGCCGTCGTCGTCGCGACGATTCTTGTCGTCATCGCCGCCATCGGCCATGACGACGACCCCGTTGTTCTCGGCGGTATCGTTCCAAAACGTCATCTACGAATAAACCTCCGGTTTGAGTACGCCCACGTAGGGCAGATTGCGGTACCGCTCGGCAAAGTCCAGGCCGTAGCCGACCAGGAAGCCTTCGGGGCAGCGGGCACCGATGTACTTGGGTTCGATAGCAGCCTGCTTGCCCTCGATGTCCCTCAGCAGGAAGGCAGCCACTTCCAGCGAAGCGGGATGACGGCTCGACAGGTTCTTCATCAGGTAGCGCAGCGTGAGCCCGGAGTCGAGGATGTCCTCGACGATCAGCACGTCGCGACCCTTGATATCGATATCGAGATCCTTGACGATGCGCACGATGCCCGACGACTTGGCACCGTCGCCATAGCTCGACACCGCCATGAAGTCGATCGCGAGCGGGCACTCGACGGCACGCATCAGATCGCCCATGAAGACCACGGCGCCGCGCAGAACCGCAATGAGAACCAGGTCCTTCCCCTGGTAATCGCGGGTGATCTCCGCGCCCATGCGCTTGACGATATCAGCGATCTCCTCCTGGCTGAGCAAAAGACGATCGACGTCGGGATGCAGCGATTCCATGGCAGACCTTTCTGTTGCGTGTATCCGCTGGATACACCCTACCCATCCATACGTGCACCGGTCTCAGCGACGGCGCGAATGACTAATTTTATCAAGAGCTTGCTTGCGGCCGTGCACTTGAACCGCTCATCAAGGCGAATACCACCAACCCACACAATGGCTCCGCCCGGAGATGTCCTCACGACGGGGACGCTCGCGCGCTCTGCCACCGGAACATGCGCCGCGCCGAGGATGTCAGAGACCTTCTTCGAACGACCGTGCATGCCCAGCGGACACATGATATCACCGGGAGCAGGGGCATCCACCCACAGGCGCGCGTTTAAAACCTCAGCCGGAAGAGCCGGCGAGGCCTCGAGCAGACGGGTCAGGTCGCGCTCTGCATAGCCGAGCGCCGCGGCATCGACGCATACGGTCCGCCCTGTCTGCGACTCGTCGGAAGCCTCGGACAGCTCGCGCGCGAATGCCACCGGATCCGCTCCATGGGGCACCTCGACGACGCTCGTCTCGAGCACCGCCTGGCTTGCCAGCGGCATGGTGCCCGGAACCGGCACCCATCCGGCGACGATGCTCTCGCGGGCGGCCGCGGTGCGCAGGGCGAGCGTGCCGAATTCCATGCGCGCATCGACGCTTCCCGGAAGCGAGAGCGAACCGGCTCCCGCGGCGACGCACGAAAGAACCGCCTCGACGTGGCGCATCTCGAGTCGCTCCTCGGGCGCCACGAAGCGATAGGCGAGCCGAATCATGCGGCGCGCGATGGCGATCTCGGCCGATGCCAGACGGTCCGCATCGATGACGATGAGCCCCTCCTGCTCGCGACGGACGCACGCGCGCAGCGAACGGGCTGCGAGCTGGGACATGAACGCATCCTCCTCGCCCAGGATGTCGCACGTGGCACCGATCGTCCGCTCGAGATTTGCGTTGCGCTCCGACGCCAGCGGCACCACGCGGTGCCGCACGAAGTTGCGCAGGTACGACGTGTCCTTGTTGGTCTCGTCCTCGCGCCACGTCATGCCCGCGACCTCGAGATAGCGGCACAGCTCCCCATGCGTCATGTCGATCAGAGGCCGAACGATGATGTTGCGTCGACGAGGAATGCTCGACAACCCCGCAGGCCCCGAGCCCTTGATGGCGTTCATGAAAAACGTCTCGGTGCGGTCTGAGGCCGTATGGGCCGTCACGATGCGGGCGGACGTGCGCGGGGTGTTCGTCTGGGCGCACAGCTCGCGCACGTAGCGGCGCGCCGCCGCATAGCGAGCCTCGCGAGCGGCCGCCTCGAGATTTTGGCCGCCGAGATCGGAAAACGATGCGTGTTCAACGCAGACGGGAACGCCGAAATGCGCGCACAGGTCGCGCACGAACCGCTCGTCTTCATCGGAGGCGGCGCCCCGCAGGTGATGGTTGATGTGGAGCACGTGGATGCGCTCGCGTGCGATACGCGCCAGACCGCGACCGTCGCGCAAATCGAGCTTTGATGTGCAGCCCATGACCAGAAGGGCGGTTGAGTCCGCGCCGCCTGATACCATGAGCACCACAGGAGAGGCCTGCTCTGGTGCGGCCCCGCTCAGGCGCTGAGACGATGTTGGGTGAAGCCGGGCAAAGTGCTGTGCGACGGTGGGCATGGAACCTCCTTGGAACGCATACATTGTAGCCATTGGAGAAGTCGTGGAATCGAACGGCAACGGATACGGTGCGCTGCACCTTCACATCTTGGGGAGCGGATCCAAGGGCAACTGCGCCCTTGTCGAGGGTCCGCAGGGGCTCATCATGATCGACGACGGGTTTTCACGCCGCGAGGTGCTCAAGCGCATGCATGAGCTCGGTCTTTCCGAACACGACGTGCGGGCGCTGCTGCTCACCCACGAACACACCGACCATGTCAGCGGCATCAGCGTATGGTGCCGGGCGTTCGATATCGAACTCTACGCGAGCGTGGGGACACCGGAGGCGCGCGCCTATCTCGCCGTCCTCCCCTTCTGCGAGTTCGTCCCGGGGCTGCGCTTTGACGTTGCCGGGGTGAGCGTTCAGACCTTCCCCACGTCTCACGATGTGGTGAACCCCGTTGGCTTTCGCTTCGAGTGCTCTGGGGACTCGATCGGATACGCCACGGACACCGGCGTGCTCACCGACGAGGCGCGCGACGCGCTGGCGGATGCGCGCATCCTCGCCCTCGAGAGCAACCACGACGTGCCCATGCTCCGCTGCGGCTCGTATCCGCGGTACCTGCAGGATCGCATCATGTCCGCAGCCGGCCACCTCTCGAACGAGCAGGCCTCGACTGCTGCCGCAGAACTCGTCGGTGCGCGCACCGAGCATCTCGTCGCCATGCATATCTCGCAGGAGAACAACCGCCCGAGTCTTGCCGTGCGATCGTTTGCCGAGGCGCTGGGCGCCGACCTCGACAACGAGCTGGGATCTTCGGCGACGCTGACGCGCGACAGCGACTATTCCGACCTGCACATCTGCGCCGCGGGCCAGAACAGGCCCATCTCGATCCTTTGACGATCCGTTTTACGATGCATCGACCGCAAAAAGGCTCGGAGCCGTAAAGCTCCGAGCCTTTGCCGAGTCAAATGTGCGGGCGCGTGCAGCCAGATGCTTGCTGCGCTAGTCGATGGCGATCTTGGTGACGTTGCTCTTCTCGACGATCTTGGGGACAGTCACGGTCAGGATGCCGTCTGCATAGCGGGCGGACAGCCCCTCGCATGCGGCGTCCTTCAGATACACGCCGCGCGTCGCGCTGTAGGACGTGAACTCCTTCTGCAGGTAGTTCTTGCCCTTGTCTTCTTCCTTATCCTCAACCTTCACGGAGATGGAAAGGCGACCCTCGTTGAGCTCGACGTCGATATCGTCCTTGTTGACGCCCGTCAGATACGCCTTGACCTCATAACCGTCGCCCGTATCCTCGACGTCGATGGGGAACGCCTTGCTCGCCAGCGGCGTGGAGGCGAGATCCATCATGTCATCGAACGCATCGAACAGCGAAGTCGTGGGACGAAGACCGAAAACCGAACGATAGGGAACCATGCTTGCCATATCAATCACTCCTTAGTGATGAGCCGCACCCCTCTTTGGGGCGAGGACTTCTTTTGTCGCTCTTGTTTATTCCCGTGACCCGGCAAGCTATTCATGCCAACACAGATTTTTTAAGCGTCACAGTATCATCAAATCTAAGTCATACTGACTAAGATTTAGCAAAGGAACCGTGTTGCGCATCTGAGGATATTCTTAAATGTGGAACCGCGGCCGCAGCTCACCCGTACAATATGGACAGCATCACCAACGGTTTGAAGGCTCACCATGGACGAACACACGGGCAATATTCCCATCCCATCGCATCAGAACGATCATGCTGGTGCCGAGGCCCCGCAGCCCGTTTTCCATCGCGCGGTGCGCCATATCACGCAGGAGCCGATCGACGACGTAGAGCCCGAATACGTCACGCGCCAACGCTACCAAACGCTTGAGGAGGCGCGTTCGCGCAGGGTGCACATGGGAACAGCCAGCAACGATGCCGACTATCTGCCCGCAACGCACGGAGCGGCGCGGTCGGGCTCTGCACTCCCCCGTCAGCTTAAGGAGAAGACCGGCCCCAAGGGTTCCCGCAAGCTTCATTACGAGCGCTACCTCGAGACGCCGAAGCCGGGAAAAACCATCTTCACCTCGCGACGTGAGCGCAAGCAGCGTCGCGCGCACCTCATCATCGGCATCATCGCGCTGCTCGCGGCGATCCTCGCCGTCGTGTGGTTCTTCTTCCTTCGATAGCGGGTCAATATGACAGAGACGACAGGCGGACAACCCTCCTATATCTACGCTGACAACGCCGCGACGACACCCCTGTCCAAGCGGGCCCTTGACGAGATGATGCCCTATCTGACCACGAGCTTCGGCAACCCCGGCGGGATACATCGCGTTGCCAAGGAAGCGGCTTGCGCCCTCGGCGAGGCCCGGGCGCGCATCGCGCGGCAACTTGGAGCCGCGGCAGAAGAAATCTATTTCACGAGCGGCGGATCCGAATCCGATATGTGGGCCATTCAGGGCGCGACTCTCAGATATCGAGACCGATATGGGGCCGAGGCGCCCGCGTGCCTCATTACCAGCTCAATCGAACATCATGCCGTTTTGCATGCATGTCGAGCGATGGAGCGCTTCGGTGCGCGCACAACCGTGCTACCCGTCGACAGACAGGGACATGTGCGCCCTGACGATTTGATAATCGCCCTTGAAGCGGCGCGGACAGAAGCGCGGCGGGCGGGCTGCGAGGCTCCGGGATGTGCTCTTGTTTCGATCATGCTCGCGAACAACGAGATCGGAACCATCGAGGATGTCCCCGAGCTGGCCCGCATCGCCCATGAATACGGCGCCCCCTTTCACACCGATGCCGTTCAAGCCGTAGGCCACATCCCCGTCGATGTGCACGAGCTCGGAATTGACGCGCTCTCGCTCTCGGCTCACAAATTCCATGGCCCGCGCGGCATCGGAGCCCTCTACCTCAAGGATGGCTTCTCCATTCCGGCACTCATTGAAGGCGGGGGCCAGGAGCGCGGCGAGCGGTCGGGCACCGAAAACCTGGCCGGCATCGTCGGCATGACCGCAGCGCTCGAGGAGTGCCGCGACGGACTTGGCGAGCGCATGGGCCGAATTACCTCTTTGCGCGACCGATTGGTCTCCAAGCTCCAGGACGCCGTCCCTGACATCTACTACACGGGAGATCCGGTCAGGCGCCTGCCCTCCATCGCGTCGTTCGCCATTCACGACGTGGACGGCGAGCTGCTCGTTGTCCTGCTGGACCGTTCCGGCGTTGCGGCAGCGACGGGCTCCGCATGCTCAACGGGCTCAACCGAACCGTCTCACGTTATAAGCGCGATTGGGATAACGGACCGTCGGTGGTCCCATGGATCGCTTCGCCTGTCGCTCGCCGATGATATCCGGGCTGAGGACATCGACATGCTCTGCGAGCGTGTGACGCGCTGCATTGAGCGAGCGCGACGCATCTCGGGCACGATGTAGTCCCCTCCCCTACCTCCATACTCCCAACCATCGCTTCTGACCTCGATACAAAAAGCGGGACGCTGATAGCGCCCCGCTTTTATCGGCATATGGTGCCAACCGATTAGGAAAGCAACTCGCGACCGGCAGCCTCGATGGCATCGATCTGCGCATCGGCAGCCGCGGCGTCGGCGCCCTTGGCGAAGATGTAGAGCTTAATCTTGGGCTCGGTGCCGGAAGGACGGACGATAGCCTTGTCTCCGCCCTCGAGATCGAACTCGATAACATTCGCGCTCGGCAGGCCGTTCACGCCCTCCTTGTAATCGACAACGCCCTCGACCTTGGAACCCGCGATCTCCGCAGGGGGATTCTCGCGCAGGTCGGCCATGATGCCGGCCATCTTGGCCGCACCGTCAGCACCCGGATAGCTCAAAGAGATCGTCTTGTTGTGGTAGTACCCGTACTTCTCGTACAGATCGCGCATCGCCTGAACCAGGTTCTTGCCCTGCAGCTTGTAGTACTGGGCCATCTGGCAGATGAGCATGGAGGCGTTGACCGCGTCCTTGTCGCGCACGTGGTCGCCCGACAGATAGCCGTAGCTCTCCTCGAAGCCGAAGATGAAGCGGTCGACCTGGCCCGCGTCGGACAGGCCGGTGATGATGTCGCCGATGTACTTGAAGCCGGTGAGGCAGCGGCGCAGCTCAAAGCCGTACTCCTCGGCCAGCGCGTCGACCATGGCAGAGGACACGATGGTGGTCACCGCCACCTTGTCCTTGAGGTCCTCACCGCGCGCGGCACGCATCTTGCAGATGTAGTCGAGCAGCAAGACGCCCATCTCGTTGCCAGTCAGCAGCGTATAGTCGTCGCCATCCGCGCAAGCGACGCCGACGCGATCGGCATCGGGGTCGGTGGCAAGCAGCAGGTCGGGCTGAACCTCGCGGCACAGATCGATGCCCTTCTGCATGGCCTCGCGGATCTCGGGGTTGGGATACGGGCAGGTCGGGAAGTTGCCGTCGGGATCCTTCTGCTCGGGCACGACGGTGATATCGGTGATACCGACCTTGTTGAGGACCGTGGTCACGGGGATCAGGCCGGTGCCGTTCAGCGGGGTGTACACGAGCTTGAGCGGGGTGTTCTTGGACTGCTCCTCGGTCAGGTTGCAGACGGACTTGTCCACCACGGCGTCGTAGTAGGCATCGAGCACCGAATCATCGATCCACTTCACGAGCCCCTTTTCGACCGCCTCGTCAAAGTCCATGGTCTTGACGTCGGTGAACGGATTGGTGGCCTCCATGGCTGCGGAAATGGCATCGGCAGCCTCCGACGTGATCTGACATCCGTCGGGACCGTAGGCCTTGTAGCCGTTATACGGGGCGGGATTGTGGCTCGCGGTCATGCAGATGCCACCCGAGCACTCAAGATAGCGCGTGGCCCAGGACAGCGTGGGGACCGGCGAGATGCGCGGATATACGTAGGCGGTCACGCCGTTGGCGGCGAGAATGGCCGCCGTGGTCTTCACGAACAGCTCGCCGTTATTACGGCTGTCGCGAGCGATGGCAACCGTCGGGTTCTCGAAATTCTTGACAAGGTAGTCGGCAAAGCCTTGCGTGGCGCGACCGACCGTATAGATGTTCATGCGGTTCGTGCCGGCACCCAGCGTGCCGCGCAGACCGGCGGTACCAAACGCCAGGTCCTGGAAAAACGCATCGGTAATCGCATTCTCGTCGCCGGACTCTTTCATCTGCTTCAGCTCAGCCAGCAGCTCTTCATCCTTGACGTTGGCGATCCATGTGTCGAGAAGCTCATGTACGTCTGCCATAGCCTATACCTTTCCTTGCCATGTAAACGGTTTAATGACCTCGGGTACCGAGGGGGCTGGCTTATGCACGGACCCACTCGAATCGTACCCCATCTAGGTAAAGTTTTTGACTTTATACCGCTCGACGGCCGATTTGTCCGGTGGGCGCAATACCTTCTCCCCGTCTCCCCTACACCTGTCTGCGCCATATCGGACAGGTGGCTCCGACGTTGAATATCGACCCACGCCTACACCACACCGTATCCGCTCCAGAGTGAGAACCATCAATCGATTCCCATCGAACCATTCGCTCTGCTGCAAAGCTTTGCGGTGCATTTGCTTGTGCGGTGAATTCTCCAAATTATCTATTCGCTTCCAGCTGCTCTACCTGGCAAATTAGCAATGATCTCGTTACTGGATCAATACCACAACTCATTCAACCACGCTGCATCAATCGATTCGCGGACTCAGTCTTTGAATCGATTGTCACCTTGTACACCACTTGACTCGATTCCATGCGACGTACAGACGGTAGCATCTTGGTATTCCCTTGAATGAGCCGACTCGTTGAACGTGTTGCGCCGGCATTCGTCATTGACTGTATTGACCCCTCGACACCTCTTCATCGCGATTCACTCATATGACTGAATCTGCATCCCCTTCCCCATGAGGCCATGCAACGATTCGCGATAGTGGTTTGACGCGTTTGACCGAATACCTCGTCTGAGCAACCGCCATGCGCACTAATGCGATAGGACCACAATGACCGAACCGCCAACACATCATGCGGCAGATGCGTTATTCGGTCATCAACCGAATCAGGTTATCCGATATGCCGGCTGTCAGCCAATCAGGCATCGCATCGCTTCGACCCGTTCGGAGCGATCTTGCTTGTCTGATGAATCACACCGGCTCTATGCTCCGCCGTCCGATTCTCTCTGCGTCTTCAAATGAAACTGCTTGTGACCTGTCTAACCAGATTCATGCCGATGCTATCCATATGCTTATGGTTTGTCATTTCTCCAATCGAACCAACGATTCACCGTCAGTGCGTCTTGGACCGATCGTAAACGTACCCGATCGCTCGCCCAGCCCATTCCTCCGATCCAGGCGAAGTAGGCAAGGGGCAGAGCAACTCAGTCTTCGGGGCGATCTCGCGAAACGATGTAAGGTGCGCTCCCCTAACGCAGATATCAGCCCGGACCAAACAACGTGGAGCGGACCGCGGCGCAATGTACGACTCACTTGATGAATCGAATGTGCGACCGATGATCGGATCGATTCACATCGCTTCACCCAAGTCAAGCAATTCGATTCTCTATCGAATCTCACGCTATAATGATTCGATGCATTGATGACGGCATGACTCAGTCATGTTTGAATAGGGGAGTAGTTAGGAACGAATCGTGCCAACTATTAAAGAGATTGCGGAAGCTACGGGCCGTGGAAAATCAACCGTCATGCGCGCCGTGAAGGAGCTCGGGCTCAGAGAGTCAGGTCACGCCAACCCCGACGGAGCGCGAGGGGCACTGATCATCGATGCCGAAGGTGCTTCCATGCTGGCAGACTTTCTGACCAAGAACGTCGAGGCGAAGCAAGCGGCGGGGGAGGGGGAGACCGAGTCCTCAAATCAGCCGCATATCGATGTGGAGGCCATCGTATCGGTGTACCGTGAGCGCATCGACGACCTTAAGGCCCAGATAGACAACCTTAACGCCCAGCTCGCCATCAAAGACAACCAGATCAAAGAGCTGACCTGCGCCCTCGATAATGCCCAAGATGCGGCCAAGGAGGCCCAGACCGAAACCCGCAGAGCGCACGATCAGGTCGTTTTGATGGCAAGCGCTGGAGTATGGGAGCGTCTAACGGGATTTAAGGGCCTATTAGGCCCTGGTTCGGACATGGACAGCCAGTAGGTCATTTTAGGGGCTCTAGACGCGATCTCAGAGCCCCATTTTCTGTAGACCCATCTAGTATCGCCAGTCGCCTTTGGGAGTGCACGCGCCACGAGGCCCTCAGATATGAAAAAACCTCGCCGTGGCGAGGTCGACAGAATCATGGGGGAGGTTAGGGGAATCCGCGATTACTGCGCAATCGCTCAGCGCTGCGGCGCTCACGCGCCTTGCGCCGGCTCCCGACAAACGCTCGCGCGCTTACTCGGGATCCGGCCCCGAACGGGGTTCGATCCCCGTGCACGGCCCCCAGATATGAAAAAACCTCGCCGTAGCGAGGTCGACAAATTCGTGGTGGAGGTTAGGGGGATCGAACCCCTGACCTCAGGCTTGCAAAGCCCGCGCTCTCCCAGCTGAGCTAAACCCCCACTTAAGTAATAAACACCCCAGCGGCGACTCGGCTCTCGCTGGGGTGTTTATTGCGAAAGAAAGTGGTGGACCTGACAAGATTCGAACTTGTGACCTCCCGGTTATCAGCCGGACGCTCTAACCAACTGAGCTACAGGTCCATCGCGCGAAAAGAATATTAGCGCGCTTGGGGTTCGCGCGTCAACAACTTTTTTGAAAAAATTTCCGAGCATGTGAAAAGGGGAGGTATACGCACACAACGTCACTGTTTTGGGTAGTATTACTATCCAGTTCATACCATGTACGCCAGAGAACAGCATTATTGGAGGTGCCATAATGATTCGCGTTGATATCGAGACTATTATTATGGCCGCTGGCCCCGTACCATCCATCATCGTGCTCCGCGAGCGCGGTGCCGAGGGTGCATCCGATGCCCCGCTGCGCGCGCTCTCTATTCAGACAGGTTCGTACGAGGCCGCTGCGGTCGGACGCGGCGTCGATGGAACAGAGGGCTCTCGGCCTATCACCCATGATCTCATGGTCGACGTCATCAAATCCCTGGGCGGCAAACTCGAACGTGTGGAGATCGACCGTGTCGACGCACCCATCTTCTACGCATCGGTGGTTCTTGAGAACGCCGACGGGGAAGAGCGCCATATCGATGCACGCCCGAGCGACGCGCTCGCCCTTGCGGTTCGCACCAACGCTCCGATCTACGTCGAAGACGACGTCATGAACCGCGCCGGAAACATCTCGTACCGCACCGAGGAGAACGAGGAAGAGGAGCTCGAACGCTTCGACAAGTTCGCGCGCTCCGTCTCTCCGGACGACTTCTAATCACGCGTCCCAAATGCTGAACCAAGGCCCTGACTGAGTCAGACTCAGTCAGGGCCTTGACTTACGCGGATCACGGAGCCACCGAGACGCAGCCTGTTCGCCAAACAGCCACTCACCCGACCAGACGGTCCACGAGCATCGCGAAGCCGTAGCCAATGGCTGCCGCAAGCACCATCATCCCGACAAAACGGATCGTTTTCATCCATACGGGAATCAGGCGCTCGCGACGGCTCTTTTCGGTATCGCGGTCAACTGGCTCACCGTACCAATACGACAAGATCTCGCGATACGTGACCAGATCATGGCTCTTTTTGTTTCGCTCAACCTGCACGGCGGCGCACAGCGCGACGCACCACAGCACCAGCGCGAGCACGAAGGTCGGCACCGCATACGCAAGATCCCAGTCCCACACGACCGTCTGCACCACCAGCCACGCCATGGCGGCAATCATGAGCAGCAAGAACACCACCATCACCCAAGCCATCTGCTTCATGGTGCGCACGCCTGAATCGATCGTCTTCGTCATGGTCATCACGTCCTCCTTGATCAGGCTGTCGACGGTCACGTCGAAGATTTCGGAGAGAAGCAGCAGGCTCTGCACGTCGGGGTAGGTCTTATCGTTCTCCCACGAACTGATCGTCTGGCGCGACACGTAGATGCGCCCCGCAAGATCTTCTTGCGACATACCCGCACGCGCGCGCAGCGACTTGATGCGGTTCCCGATCTCCATGCTCCCTCGTTTTCCTCGTCGGACCCCTTCACCTCGAAGGCTCTCATGACTGGGGGCATCGTACCATCAAAGGATCCCGACATCGTGCCGGCAAGCGGCCCACCGCACCGTCAAATGTTCTTGACGCAGTTCTGACCTGCGGAAACGCGGCTTCACACCATATATGGCGCAGCATGACTCAGTCGCGGCGACGCGGATGGCGCGCGCCCGACACCCACGAACGGCAGCATCAACGCAAAAGGCGGACCGGAGAAGTAACTCCTCCAGTCCGCCCTGTCACAGACGCTATGCGATGGCGCCGATGCTACTCGTCCATCAGATCCTCGAGCGCCTCGTCGCCGCTTCCGATATCGACATGATCGTCGCTCGGCGCCTCCAGAGCGCCCGCAGCGGCCAGATCAAGCGATTCCTGCCCCTCGGCCACCGCAGGGGCCTTAGGCTTCTTCTTAGCGCTCGTCATGCGCGCCACGGCGCACACGCGGTCGCCGTCGGCCACCGTCATCATCTTGACGCCCTGCGTGGCGCGACCGGTCTTGGAAATCTCCTCGGTCTTCACGCGGATAACCGTCGCGCCCTCGGTGATGATGAACAGCTCGTGCTGCGGGCCGACCGTCTTCATGGCAGCCAGATTGCCCTTCTTGTCGGTCATCTGGATGGTGTAGACGCCCTGACCGCCACGGTTCTGCTCGGGGTAGTCGGCAATCGGCGTGCGCTTGCCGAAGCCGCGCTCCGTGATGACGAACAGGTCGCCGCGGCCGTTGGAGATCTCCATGCCGAGCACCGAGGTCTCGCCCTTCATCGTGATGCCGCGCACGCCGCTCGTGTCGCGACCCGTGGCGCGCACCTGCTCCTCGGAGAACATGATCGCCTTGCCGGCCGTGGTGGCGAGGATGACCTTGTCGCCCTCGCGAACGCGGCGCACGTCGAGCAGGTGGTCGCCGTTCTTGAGGTTGATGGCGATGATGCCGTCGCGGCGGCTGCGGTCATAGGCGCTCATCACGGTCTTCTTGACCATGCCGCTCGCGGTGGCGAACATAAGGTACTCGTTGTCGGGGAACTCGCGACAGGAGATGACGCTCGCGATCTTCTCGCCCTCCTCGAACGGCAACAGGTTCACGATCGCGGTGCCGCGCGCCTGGCGCGTGCCGACCGGGAGCTCATGGACCTTCAGGCGGTACACCTTGCCGCGGTTGGAGAAGAACAGCACGTATTCATGCGTGCTCGCGATGAACATCTCGTCGATGACGTCGTCCTCTTTGAGGTTCGCGCCCGTCACGCCCTTGCCACCGCGCTTCTGCGCGCGGTAGGCGGCCACGGGGATGCGCTTGACGTAGCCCGTGTGCGTGATGGTGACGACCATGTCCTCGTCGGCGATGAGGTCCTCGACGTCCAGGTCGCGCTCGGCGGCGCAGATCTCGGTGCGGCGCTTGTCGCCGTACTTGCGCGAGATTTCGCGCATCTCCTCCTTGATCACGCCGAGGATCTTCTCCTCGTGCGCCAAGAGGTCCTCGTAGTAGGCGATGGCGCGGAGCAGGCCGTCCAGCTCCTCCTGGATCTTGTCGCGCTCCAAACCGGTCAGGCGGCGCAGCTTCATCTCGAGGATGGCCGTGGTCTGCTCGGGGCTGAAGCCGAACCGCTCGATCAGGCGGGCGCTCGCCTCGGAGTCGGTGCGCGAAGAGCGGATGATGGAGATGACCTCGTCGATATGGTCGAGCGCCAGCAGGTAGCCCTCGAGGATGTGGGCGCGGGCCTGGGCCTTCTTGAGGTCGAAGCGCGTGCGGCGGGTGACGACGTCGACCTGGTGGTCGATGTAGCAACGCAGCATGTCGCGCAGGGACAGGCATTTGGGGACACCGTTCACGAGCGCGAGGTTGTTCACGCCGAACGTGTTCTGCAGCGAGGTGTACTTATACAGGTTGTTCAGGACGACCTGCGGGATAACGCCCTTCTTGAGCTCGATGACCAGGCGGATGCCCTTCTGCGTCGACTCGTCGCGCATGTCGGAGATGCCCTCGATGCGCTTCTCGTTGACGAGCTGGGCGATCTTCTCCTGCAGGTTACCCTTATTCACCTGATAGGGGATCTCGGTGAACACAAGGCGGTTGCGGCCGGTCTTGGTGGACTCGACATGCGCCTTGGCGCGCACGGTGATGGAGCCGCGGCCCGTCTCATATGCCTGGCGGATACCGTCCGACCCCATGATGCGGGCACCGGTGGGGAAGTCGGGACCGGGCATGACGGTCATGAGCTCTTCCGTCGTGGCGTCCGGGTTGTCGATGAGCATGCAGGTCGCCTCGACGGCCTCGGCGAGGTTGTGCGGGGGGATGTTCGTGGCCATGCCGACCGCGATGCCCGAAGAGCCGTTGACGAGCAGGTTGGGGAAGCGCGCCGGAAGCACCTGGGGCTCGGCGAGCGACTCGTCGTAGTTCGGCTGCCAGTCGACCGTATCCTTCTGCAGGTCGCGCAGGAGCTCCATGGCCGGCTTGGCCAGACGGCTTTCCGTGTAACGCATGGCCGCCGCGCCGTCGCCGTCGATGTTGCCGAAGTTGCCGTGGCCGTCGATCAGGGGCGTGCGCATGGAGAACCACTGCGCCAGGCGGACCATGGTGTCGTACACCGCGGCGTCGCCATGGGGGTGGTACTTGCCGATAACCTCGCCGACCGTCCAGGCCGACTTCTTATGCGGACGGTTGGGGTAGATGCCCGACTCGTTCATGGCGTAGAGGATGCGGCGGTGCACCGGCTTCAAGCCGTCGCGCACATCGGGCAGGGCACGCGCCGTGATGACCGACATCGAGTACTCGATGAAGGACTGCTTCATCTCGTGTCCGAACTCGGAGATCTGGAGCGATCCGCCGTTGATGTCCTCGCCGGCATCCTCGCCGCGGTCTACGGTGCCGAAACTCTCCTCGAGCTCCTCGTCATCGTCTTCCTCGTCCTCGTCGACGGCGTCCGGGTCGTAACCGACCGTCTCGCCGTCGTCGTTCTGCGTCTCGGCGCGGGCCAGCAGACGCTTGAGGTCCTCGGGCAGGCCCTCGGTACCCTCGCCGTCGGCGCCGGGCGTGTTGTTCATATCATCTGCCACGTGCTACCTCCTGGTTTAGTCGTGGTCTGGTCTGGTTCGGTCTGATTCAGTCGCAGTCGGCCGTGGGTTGGGGGTTGGTTGGGGACGGGTTCGTTTCAACCCATCCCCTGATGGGGGAACTCTGACGGCCTACATACTGGGGATGGGTTGAAACGAACCCGTCCCCAACCAACCCTCCGCCGACCCGGCGCGCTAGGCGTCCAGGAAGCGCGCGTCGTGGGCGTGCTTCTCGATGTACTCGCGGCGGTACTCCACCTGGTTGCCCATGAGCTCGCGCACGGCGCGATCGGCGACCGCGGCGTCCTCGATGGTGACGCGCTGCAGGATGCGCGTCTTGGGGTCCATGGTGGTCGACGCGAGCTGCTTGGGATCCATCTCGCCCAGACCCTTGTAGCGCTGAACGGTGTAGCCGCGGCGCTTCTTGGTGATCTTGCCGGCCGCTGCCTCGTCGTCGCCGTCATCGGGATTGAGGCCGAGCGCGGCGATGCTCTCGCGCAGGATCTCCTCTTCCGCCTGGCGGCCGTTGGGGTAGACGTAGTGAATCTTGTTGCGAACCTTGATGCCGAAGATCGGCGGGCAAGCCACGTACACATAGCCGGCGTCGATGAGCGGGCGCATGTACTTGTAGAAGAACGTCAGCAGCAGGATGCGGATGTGCGCGCCGTCGACGTCCGCATCGGTCATGATGATGATCTTGTGGTAGCGGGCCTTGGTGATATCGAAATCGCCGCCGTCGCCGCTGCCCGTGGTCACACCGCAGCCGATGGCCGTGATGAGCGACTGGATGGTATCGCTCGAGAACGCGCGGTGGTCGCCGACGCGCTCCACGTTCAGGATCTTGCCGCGCAGGGGCAGGATCGCCTGAATGTCGCGGCGGCGGCCGTCTTTGGCCGAGCCGCCCGCGGAGTCACCCTCTACGATGAACAGCTCGGTCATCTCGGGGTCGCGCACGGAGCAGTCGGCCAGCTTGCCGGGCAGGCTCGCCGTCTCGAGCAGGCTCTTGCGGCGCGTCGCCTCGCGCGCCTTGCGGGCGGCGTTGCGGGCCTTGGATGCCTGCTGGGCCTTCTTGATGATCTCGCGCGCCTGCTTGGGATGCTCCTCGAGATATTCCGACAGGCCGTCGGAGACGACCTTGCGCACGAGCGTGCGCATGAACGAGCTGCCGAGCTTGGCCTTGGTCTGGCCCTCGAACTGGGGGTCGGCGAGCTTGACGGAGATGACGGCGGCGAGACCCTCGCGGACATCGTCGCCCGTGAGGTTGGCGTCCTTCTCCTTCAAGATGTTCTGCTTGCGCGCGTACTCGTTGATGACGCTCGTGAGCGCGGTGCGGAAGCCCTCGAGGTGCATACCGCCCTCGGGCGTGTAGATGTCGTTCGCGAAGCTCATGACCGTCTCGGAATACGAGGTGTTCCACTGCATCGCGATCTCGACCTCGCCGGTGCGGTCGACCGGCAGGCCGGGCTCGGAGGCGCCGGAGAGGTAGATGGGCTTCTTCAGGCCGTCGGGGATGTCCTTGCCCTCGTTCAGGAACTTGACGAAGTCGACGATACCGCCGGCGTAGCAGTACTCGTCGACGCGAGGGGCGAGCTCGCGCTCGTCTTTGAGCACGATCTTGAGGTTCTTGTTGAGGAAGGCGGTCTCCTGCAGGCGGTTGCGCAGGATGTCGTAATCGTAGACCGTCGTTTCGAAGATCTCCTCGTCGGGCCAGAACGTCGTCGTGGTGCCCGTCGTCTTGGACGTGCCGACCTCGATCATCTTCTGCGTGGTCTTGCCGCGGCTGAACTGCATCTCGTAGATCTTGCCGTCGCGGCGGACCTGGACGACCATCTTCTTGGACAGGGCATTGACGACCGAGACGCCCACGCCGTGCAGGCCGCCGGATACCTTGTACGCCGAGTTGTCAAACTTGCCGCCGGCGTGCAGGATGGTCATGACGACCTCGAGCGTCGGGATCTTCTTGACCGGATGCTTGTCGACCGGGATGCCGCGGCCGTTGTCGACGACGGTGATGGAGTTGTCGGCGTGCACCGTCACCTCGATCTTGGTGCAGAACCCGGCCATGGCCTCGTCGACGGAGTTGTCGACGATCTCCCACACGAGATGATGCAGACCGCTGGAGCTCGTGGAGCCGATATACATGCCCGGGCGCTTACGAACGGCCTCGAGACCTTCGAGGATTTTAATTTCGCTGCCGCCGTATTCGTTCTTATTCGCCACGCACATCTCCTTTTCCTTCAAGCAAATGCTAGTAACCTTCAATAGTTTAATGGAAAAGAAGGGGTGCCATCGCGCGTTTCAAATACCCCTACAAGACCACCAGACGCGATTTGCGCCCGTTTTGGCCTATCGGGAGTCTTCGCATTCAAAACTGGCCTTTATGGCCCGTTTGAGCGCATCCCTCAGGCGTTCGTCGGCGATGCCGGAGACCCTATCGTCAAGACGCGCGTCCTCCTCCGCCGTCAACGGGTGGCGCGCCACGGCGCGATGGGAAGCAGGGGAGGGGCTCTGGGCATGCGTGCGGGGAGCGCCCGCCTTGGGACGCGCGTAGCCCTCGCGCGAAAGCTTGACCTTGATGCCGGCGATATCGACCCCGAGCCGGTACATGCGCGCGCGGATGATCTCGCGCATCATGGTGAGCTCTCCCACCCATGTCGAGCCGTCGGCGTAGACGATGAGCTCGTTCGATTCGGGCACATAGTGCAGGCCCGTCACGTGCTCGCCCTCTCGGGTCCCCGCGCACACCTGGTTCCACGCATGGTAGACGTCGTGCGTCGCCTCCGCGGCGCGCATCTGCGCGAGCTTGGTCTCGGACGCCCCGTCGAGGATGCGGCGGCGCTCGAGGGGGATGAAATCGGCCAGGCTGTGCGTCTCGCCCTTACGCTCGCTTCTCTTCACCGATGCCCACCACCTTCGAGGCATCCAAGATGCCATCGGAAAAATAACCCAGGTTCGTCGTGGTGATGACCGTCTGGATCTCGCCCTCGACGAACCGCATGATCGATTCACGGCGCGCGGCGTCGAGCTCGCTCATGACGTCGTCGAGCAGCAGGATCGGATAGCGGCCCAGAATGTCGTAGGTGACCTCGACCTCCGCGATCTTCCACGCGAGGACGAGGCTGCGCTGCTGGCCCTGGCTGGCAAAGGAGCGCGCCTCGCGGCCGTCGACGAGAAAGACGATCTCGTCGCGGTGCGGTCCGACGAGCGTGAGCCCGCGCCGGACCTCGTCCTCGCGCGTCTCGGCGAGCGCCGCGGCGAAACAGGAGGCGACCGCGTCGCGGTCGCGGGCCGAGGCCGCAGGTATATCGCCGATGGAGGCGCGGTACCGGACATCGACCGTTTCACGTGGAGCGATCCTGGCGTAGACGTCGACCAGGCGCTCGCGCACGCGCTCGAGCAGGGCCAAGCGATGCACCAGCACCGACGCGCCGGCGGTGATGAGCGCATCGTCCCACGCACCGAGCAGATCGTGCGAGGCGAAGCGGTCCTTGAGTAGGTTGTTGCGCTGCTCGAGAGTGCGCTCATAGGCGCCGACGAGCTGCGCGTAGCTCTCGTTCAGCTGCACGCCGAAGTCATCGAGCGCGGCCCGGCGCACAGATGCCGAGCGCTTGATCATATCGAGGTGATCCGGGCAGAACAGCACGCTCGGCAGCACGCCCCGCACGCCCGACGCCGTCGCCTTCTTGCCGTTCTTGGAAAACGCGCGCCGCCCGCGCTCGACGGTCATGCCCATGTCGAGAACGCGGCCGTCGCCTTCCAGGCGCAGCTCGATCTTCGTGCCCGGGGCGCCGTCGCGCACGAGGTCGGAAGGGGAGGGGCGGCGAAACGATTGCCCCGCCGTCAGCAGCTGCAGCGCCTCCACCAGATTGGTCTTGCCCGCGGCATTGGGTCCCACAAGGACGGTGACACCCTCGTCGAGCTCCAGCTCATACAGCTCGTAACTGCGATAGTTGTGAACCGTCAACGTCCGCGCGTAGATGCCCACCCGGGGTCACCTCCTTTCCCCTGATGAATTTTTAGGGACTGTCCCTAAAAATTCAGCCGCACCAGCCCCCTGATGATTTTTTAGGGACTGTCCCTAAAAAATCATCAGGGAAAGGCAGCTAGATGCGCACCGGCATGACCAGATAGAGGTAATTGATCTTGTCGTAGGCCTTGAAGATGCCCGCCTGGCTGTAGCTTTGCAGCTCCAGGGTGATCTCCTTCTCGCGGTTCAGCACGTTCAGGCAGCCGAAGATGTAGTGGTAGTTGAACGCGATGACGCCCGAAGCGCCCTCGACCTCGACGTCCACCGTCTCGGCGGCCTGGTCCTGGTCGTTGGAAATGGCCGAAAGCCCCATCGTGCCCGCCTCAGCGGAGATCTCGAACTTCACGGCGGAGTTCGCCTGCGCCACGACGGCCACGCGCTTCAGGGCCGCGGAGAACTCCTCGACGTTGATCTTGACGGTCGTCGCGCAGGTCGGCGGCAGCAGGGCCTTGTAGTTGGGGTAGTTGCCCTCGATGCGGCGCGACACGTACGTGGTGTTGCCGGCGGCGAACACGACCTGCGTGTCGGTCGAGCCGACCATGATGGTGGGCTGGCCGCCCATGATGTTCAACGCGTCGTTGAAGGCCTCGGCGGGAACGTTCAGCTCGAAGCTCCCCTCGAGCGAAGACGTCTCGACCTGGGTGTCGCACACGGCCAGACGGTAGGAGTCGGTCGCCACGAGGCGCACGGTGTTGTTCTCGACCGTCATGAACACGCCGTTCAGCACCGGGCGGTTCTTGTCGGTCGACGTCACGCGCCACACGCGCGACACCATCTCGGAGAGGATGTCGCACGGAAGCTCGACGGAGCGCTCGAGCGCGATGGTCGGGAACTCGGGGAAATCGGTCGGGTCGAGCGTGTTCAGCTTGAACGAGCTCTTCTCGCACGTGATGCGCACCTGGCGATCCGAGATCTCAAAGGAGACCGGCGCATCGGGCAGCGTCTTGGTGATGTTCGAGAGCATCTTGCACGGGATGACCGTGTCCCCCTCCTCCTCGACGCGCGCCGCGATGCGGTGACGGATCGAGATGGTGTAGTTCGACGTTTGGAACTCAAGCACCCCGTCGGTGGCGCGAATCAAGACACCCGAGAGGATGGGGAGCGTGCTTGCGCTCGCTACGCCCTTCATGACTATTCCGAGTGCCTCCGCAAGTGCAGGCTGGCTGACGGTGAATCTCATGTGCTCGTCCCTTCCGTTTTATATCTATCTATATATACCTATACCAAATAGTAGTAATAAGCCCGTCGAATCTGTTGATAACCCGCGTTTGCTCAGGTCGGTGCAGAAAAGTTTTCAATCTGCGCGTGTCGAGAACTGAGGCTGTTTTCGACACGCGCCTGTGCGCCGCGAATTCATCCACAGTATCGCACGGTCTTTCGACAAGTTTTCTCAAACCTTTCACGCACTTTTCAACAGCCTGTCAGGACTTGATCAGAACGATGTTCGAGAGCTGCTGGAGCTGTTCGGAGAAAGCCGCCTCCTCCCCGCGCTTCTTTTCGATGACGTTCAGGCTGTGCACGACGGTCGCGTGGTTGCGGCCGAACAGCGAACCGATGGCCGGCAGCGACAGGTCGCACATCTGGTGGATGAGGAAGATGGCGACATGGCGCGGAAACGCGATGTCTTTGGTCTGCTTGCGGCCGATGAGGTCGGCATGGCTGACGTGATAGAACTCCTCCACGACCGCCTGGATGGTCGCCGGCTTGACCACCTTGCGCGCCGTGTCGAAGTACTCGTCGGCCACGGCGTCGATATCTGCGGCGGTGAGCTCGGATCCCGCGCGCTCCTTCTCGTAGCTCAAACCCGAGCACCGCTCGCAGAAGCTTTCGAGCTCGCGGATGTTGTTGCTCGAGATCTCCGCCATGTGCCGCAGGTGATCGTCGGTGAGCGTGCCCTCCTCCAGCGCGATGCCGTCCAGGATGGACGCGCCCGCGCCGTCTCGGGAGACGGGGCGCTCGGCGCGCAGCGTGTGCTCGTAGTAGTACTTGAGGATGCGGTACTTGGTCTCGAAGGTCGGCTCTGAGACCAGGCACAGCATGCCGGAATTGAAGCGGCTCGTAAGGCGCTCGTCCATGCCGAGCTTCTTGGGTGCGCGGTCGCTGGCGATGACGATCTTCTTGCTCTCGCGGATGAACTCGTCGACGAGCTGGAAGAAGAACTCGATGGATGCCTGGCGGCCGATGATGTTCTGGATGTCGTCGATGATGAGGACGTCGGCGTTGCGGTATTCGCGCATGATCGGCTCGCCGGGCCCGCGCTGGGCGCCCAGGTCGCGCATGTAGTCGTCGATATAGGCCTGGCTGTTGGCGTATTTCACGCGCATCCAGGGCTTCTCGGTCGCGATGTAGTTTTGGATCGCGAACAGCAGGTGCGTCTTGCCCAGGCCGGAGTTGCCGTAGATGAACAGACTCGTGCACTGGCCGGGCTCGTCGGCGAACGCCGCGAAGCGCGCGGCCGACTGGTAGGCGTGTCGGTTCTCGTCGCCGAGGACGAAGTTCTCGAACGTGTACTTGGCGCTGATGCCGGCCGATGCCGCCGGGTGCTGCTGCTCTTCGATGGTGGGGGCGGCGGCCTCGGGCATGCGAGGTGCCGGTGCGGTGTTCCCGCCCTGTTTCATGGCGGCCATCATGCTCTTGAACTGCTCGGGCGACAACGTGTTGTTGATGCTGACCCGTCGGTCGCCCTCGTCCGCCCGCGCTAGGGCGGGGCCGCCGTGGAACTGCGGCGGAACGGGGTCGATGGCGGGGGAGGGTGCAGCCGGCGCCGCATAGGAGGCCTCTGCCGCCGCGGTCGCTTCCGCCGCGACGGAAGCGGTGCCGGGGGCGGCGGCCGGCGTGGAGGGGCTGCCAGCCTGCTCCGCCGCCTCCGCTGTCGGGCGCGCTGCCGCGGGGGCCTGCGGCGCGGTGACCATGAGCGCCAAGGGGGCGAAGGCGATCTCCTCGAGATAGCGCTCGATGGTCGCCCGCTGCTTGACGAGATAGGAATAGGCGAATCGGCTGGGGGCCTCGATGGTCAGGGCGTCTTCGTTCAGGTCGGTCGCCTGTGCGCCGGCGAGCATGTTGACGAGCCGCGCGTCGAGCCCGTCGCGCTGGCAGCAGGCGATGACGTCGTCGAGAAGCAGTCGGGCATCGTTATCCATGGTTCACCCCTTACGCGTTCTGCTGGTTCTGCTGATGGTTTTGGGCCCAGAGCTGGCCCATTTCGGTTAAGAAGCGCTTTTGGCCGCGCTTGATGACGAGTCCGACCTGCGCCAGCGTCTCAAGCTCGCGCGACCAAGTCGGCGCCGACGAGCCGAACGCGCCGGCAAGATCGGTCGGCCCGCCGCTTCCGTGCTGCGCGAGGAAGCTCAGGGCGAGCGCTCCGCGTTCGGAAACGTACGGCTCGCCTGCATGCGGGGCCTCCTGCGGCCATCCGCCCGCACCCATGCCCGCCTGCGGGGCCCAGCCTTGGGTGGGGGGTGCGGGCTGTTGCGGCCAGGGCGCCTGGTAGGGTTGCTGATATGCGGCGGGCGGATACCCTTGCGGCTGATAGGCCGCATATCCCTGGGGCGCCGGGTACGCGCCCGGCGCTTGGGTGCCCGGCGCGCCGAAGCCGTATCCCTGCGGGTACGGCGCATATCCTGCCTGGTAGGACAGGGGCGCCCCCGCATTCGGTGCCATGGGGTTCGCGACCCCCGGCGCGCCCGGCATCTGCTGCTGGGGCATGGCCTGCAGCGGCTGCGCGCCGCGTACCGCTCCGCCGCGCTCGGCGGCATGCTCGATCTCCATGACGCGCGTGGGATCGATGGAAACGGTCACCACGGTGCCCTGGTGCAGGTTGTCCTCGATGGAGACCGCGCCTCCGGCGTTTTCCAGATACTGTTGGACCATGGGGAAGCCGGCCCCCGTCCCTCGTATGTAGCGCTTTTGGTCGCGGTCGGCGCTCGTCACGCCGAACTCGAACGCCCGCTCCTTGTCCTCGATGCCCGGACCTTGGTCCGCAAAGCGGATCGTGTTGCCGTCGTCGAGGATCGAGATGATAGGTTCCACGAAGTTGGCGTGGATGAAGTTCTCGACGATCTCGCGGATGACCATCAGCGAGATGCCGCCGCCCTGCTCGCGCATGCAGCGGTAGACCGTGTTGGTGATCTCCTCAAGATAGGCGCGGACGTCTTTGGGCGCGATGACGATGACGCGCGGGGTGGAGAGCATGTCGTCGTATACGGCGATGCGCGTGGCATAGTTCGCCTGCTCGGCAGACGGTGCCGTGCCGCCTGCGTCGGCGGGGTCTGCGCCCGATGCGCGTATACCGGTTATATGGGCGTTGTCCGGCGCCGGGTCACCGGAGTCAACAAAAGGGTAGAAGTCATCAGACATGGTGCACCGCATTCTAGTTCGTTTGAGCTGCCCGTCTAGCATATCAGCTTGCACACCTTGTGCAGGGCTTTCAACAAGTTTTCTAAAACTGTTGAAAACTGAAGAAAAGTCGCGAAAAGTTATCAACATCTTCAACGTGACCTGTTGAAAAGTCGCTGAAAAGACGTGAAAGGATGCACTTGTTGACTGCGTGCTGTGGGCGCTTCGTGCGCAAAGCATGAGGTATTGCAAGCTTTTCGTGGTCTTTCATTGACATCGGAGCGCCGTATTCCCTACAATCTCTAAGCTCACGTGTCTAAAACGTGCAAATCGCACGCAAAATGCAGCAGGAGGAAATCAACCATGAAGCGTACCTATCAGCCCAATAAGCGTAAGCGCGCCAAGACTCACGGCTTCCGCGCCCGTATGGCAACCAAGGGCGGCCGTGCCGTGCTCGCCCGTCGTCGCGCCAAGGGCCGCAAGCGCCTTACCGTTAGCGATAAATAACCGTATGCGTCTCGCATGAGGACGATCAAGTCTAAGCAAGACTTCGAGCGCGTCTTTCACCAGGGGAGGTCCTATCGCCATCCCCTGATGCGCATGATAGCGTGCAACACTCTGGACGAAGGCGATCCCGGGCGGGTCGCCTTCGTCGCAGCAAAGCGACTTGGTTGCGCGGTTGTGCGCAATCGTTCCAAGCGCGTGCTGCGTGAGGCTGCACGCGCTTGTGCGTTTCCGCGCGCGGGGTTTGATGTGATCTTGTTCGCTACGCCGAAGACCAAGACGTCCTCACCGCAAGAGATGCAGGCCGCGCTCAGGTCCCTGTGCTCGCGAGCGGGTATCGATGAACAATAAGGTTTGTGGTCTTGCGCACCTGCCGCGACGCTGTGCCGTCGCTGCGGTGCGTTTTTACCAACGATTCATCTCGCCTTTGCTTCCCGACTCGTGCATCTACATCCCGACCTGTTCGCAGTACGCCGTCGAGGCCATCTCGAAATACGGCGTTCTCAAGGGCTGTTGGCTGGGGTTCCGGCGCATCCTGCGCTGCAATCCCTGGCGCGACGGCGGTTATGATCCCGTGCCGTAAGGCGCTTTACAGACGGAGGTTTATACATGTGGGACTGGATCGTTAACATCCTCTTCCAAATCCTGAAGCTTATCCAGAGCTTTGCGGTGGACTGGGGCCTGTCCATCATCATTCTCGTGATCATCGTGCGCCTGCTCTTGACCCCGCTGATGCTCAAGTCGTCCAAATCGACGGCTCGCATGCAGGTGCTCCAGCCTAAGCTCCAGGAGCTGCAGGAGAGGTACGCTGACGACCCTCAGCGCCAGGCCGAGGAGATGCAGAAGTTCTATTCCGAGAACAAATTCAATCCCTTCGGCAGCTGCCTGCCGCTGCTGATCCAGATGCCCATTCTGTTCGCGCTGTTCACGCTGCTCAACAACCTTCCGCAGTACTTCTCCGGTGAGAGCTTCTCGTTCTACGGCATCCTTCCCGACCTGCAGGCCTCCGCGGCCGGCACGATCAGCCAGGGCTTTGGCCCCGCCGCGCCGTATCTGATCGCGCTTGCGCTGTTCGCCGTGCTGACGCTCATCCCGCAGCTGTGGATGTCGCGCAACCAGACCGGCCAGCAGGCTTCGAGCATGCGCATGATGGCTGTCGTCATGGCCGTCATGATGCTGTGGATCGGATGGGGCCTTCCCGCCGGTGTTCTTCTGTACTACGACGTCTCCTCTGCGTGGCAGGTTGCTCAGCAGCTGTTCGTCACCCAGAAGGTTATCGAAAAGGCTAAGGCCGAGGAGGAGGAGCGCATGAAGAACGCTCCGATCGAGGTCAATGTCGTTCGTCGTGAGCGCAAGCAGCGCCCCCACAAGAAGAAGTAAGTGGATTGAGTTAATTTAGGTACCTAACTAATGGAGTATGCCATGTCTGAAGAGCTTGAAGAGGTGACCGAGGGCGCGGTCGAGGAGTACGCCGAGATTGCCGCCCATTACAAGGCCGGTGAGGGGCTTTCTGATGAGGAGCTCGACACCGTTGCCGACGTTGCGGTTTCCGTGCTCCGTGACATCCTGTTCTACTTTGATGCTCAGGATTCTCCCATCGACGAGTACGATGGCGACGAGGGAGAGCTGATTCTCGATGTGACCGCCCCCGATCTTGCCGTGTTGATCGGTCGCCATGGTCGCACGCTCGAGTCGCTGCAGACGTTGTTCTCCCTGTTGGTGAGTCGGAAGCTCGGGTTCCGTTATCCGGTTGCCGTCGATGTCGAAGGATATAAGAGCCGTCGCCACGACAAGGTGATCTCCATGGCTCGCTCCGCGGCCGCTCGTGCGGTTCGACAGCACTCCACGGTGTCGCTTCCGCCCATGAGCGCCTATGAGCGCCGCTTGGTTCACATCGCCCTGCGTGACAACAATCGTGTTGATACGCACTCTGAGGGCGCGGATCCCGAGCGTCGCGTTGTCATCACGGTGCTCTAGGATTCCTCGATTCCGCTATGCTAGGGGCGTACCTTCGGGTGCGCCCTTTCTTTTTGCCACAAGTTCTCGATTCACGTATTCCTGTCATCTCTCTGCTACATGAAGGGATTGCATCATGGCTTCCTTGGACCGTCCGATTATCCTCGCACCTCTAGAGACTTCGGAGTCGGATATCAATCGTCTGGCCAATAGTCTGATCGGCCTCGCTTCGTCGTGTCATGTTGAGCTGACGCTCGACCAGGCGCGTCTGTGTGTCGAGCATCTGCTCTATGTCGAGCAGATAAACCAGTACATCAACCTTACGCGCATTACGGATATCAACGAGGCTCTTGTTCTCCATATTCTTGATTCGTTATCACTGGTTCCCCTGATCAACGCAACGGTCACGCGCTTTCTTGATATGGGTACGGGCGCAGGATTTCCCGGAGTACCGCTTCATGTTGCAACCGGTCTGCCTGGCGTACTTCTCGATTCAGTTGGAAAGAAGATCAAGGCAGTGAATGCCTGTCTGAAGCAGCTGGGGATAGATCGCATTACCGGTGTACACGATCGACTCGAATCGTATGCTGCTGAGAATAAGAAGGCGTTCGATCTCGTCGTTGCAAGGGCTGTGGCTCCGCTCCCTATTCTGATCGAGTATGCGTCGCCCTTCCTTAAACACAACGGACAGCTTTTGATCTCAAAGGGCAATCCTGATCCTGAAGAGCTTGCTCAGGGACGCAGCGCTGCAAAGCTCTGTGGGATGGAGTTGCAGGTCCATGAGTCTTTCGACCTGCCCGATGGCTTTGGTCATCGCGAGCTGTATTCGTTCGTTCAGGTTTCCAAGCCGACGATAAAGCTACCCCGTTCGGTAGGGGAGGCGAGGAAGCGCCCTCTCGGTCAATAAGCTCGATGCTAGGCCCCGATGTTCCACGTGAAACATCGGGGCCTTTTCATGGTGCTGCCAGCGCGCTCCATCTCACATATTGGGATGGCACGCGTTACGTGAAGTAAGGTGGGATAATACCGTCGGCTTCTTTATATAAAGAGTCGTAGGTGGCCAGATTTCGTTGCATGTGGGAATCATCAGGTTGCATTGCGGCTGTACCGGCTCAACAATTCAACGAGGAGTGTGTGGATATCCGCATTGCCGTACGTGTGTCTGACGAATGGGAATGGGTAGTCGTTGCGCAAGAAGCGCAATTCGCTCGACATGCTGCGTTGGGCTCTCGACTAAGGAGAATTCTGACCGAGCGCAGGAACGCCGTGTCTCGATACTTTTCAGTTGTGTCATGTTCATCATGCAGATACGTTTGCGTGCAATAACGATACCTGCACCACTTCATGAGTGACTCGTTTTAATGAGCCGCAGGGATCATACGCTTAAGGCAAATGGTGCGGACCTCTGATGCGATGTATGTTTGCCCTAGCTGTACGCATTTGAAGTCCTATATTATTAGCAGGCTGTAAGGGTATTCATTTTCAGACCTGGGTAGCAGTTTGCGAAATTGGAATGTAAGGCGATCACAGTCTATTTCATGCGACGCGTCGTATTGGATGCGTTAGTGCATTCTGGTGGGACAATGAATAAGTTGAAACATTGAGACAGTCTGGGTGAAATCAAATACATGGCGAGTCAACTCAGTTTGATCGTATACGTGGCCCTGATCACCGCAACCTTTGCAATGGCAGAACGCAGTTAGCACGATTACTTTAGTTTCAGGGGGTAGGCGGGTGGTAATGCGGCTTGCCGATTGTTCGCTCAGTTACGGATCAAACTCTCAAGGGCGACATAACCACCTGCTGCCACTCTTTGTCTGCAACAGACCAATTCCCAGCTGTTACAACCTCATGATGTCGAATATCCGGCAGAAACGCGTCCTACTCCTTTGTAGAATTCGTATATCGAGACTGGCGTACGGATGTCTGGGAGCCAAGGGATGATTCTGGCTCCCCTTTTATGAGCCATTCGTCAACCTAGTGCAATAGATGTTAGTCCGTCTTCCCCAATCGATTCTCTTGAAAGCATGTATAGAGGGCAGGGGAGGGCATTGAACCTTGCAAGTTGGTTTCACGTGAAACATAATGAACGAGTGATTCAGCGTGTTTCACGTGAAACCCTTGATAGGGGTACGTTTCACGTGAAACATAGTGTTCACCTGGAAATGACTGTCGGTGGTGCAGGAGGGTGACGTGGGCTTTAGAGATGTCGAGCGTTCAAAAACGGAGATGAATACGAGGGTTATTGCCATCATCAACCAAAAAGGTGGTGTAGGTAAGTCGACCACCGCGGTTAATTTGGCTGCGGCTCTCAGTGAAGAGGGATATAAAGTCCTCGTCGTTGATTTCGATCCCCAGGGCAATACAACAAGCGGGTTCGGTATCGAGAAGGAACAGCTAGAGAGTTGTGTGTATGACGCGTTGCTCCATGACGTTCCCGCAGAGCAGATTATCCAGGGCACGGATTGCGAGAAGGTGTTTGTCGTACCCGCGACCATTCAGCTTGCGGGTGCGGAGATTGAGCTCGTTTCCACTATGGCTCGTGAATCACGTCTCAAGGATCTACTGGAGCCGATTATCGATGAATTCGATTTCATCTTTATCGATTGCCCGCCCTCGCTTGGCCTATTGACCATCAACGCGCTGACGGCAGCGGATAGCGTGCTCATACCGATCCAGTGCGAGTACTATGCCCTTGAGGGCGTTACAAAGCTGTTGGAGTCGATGCGCATGGTCAAGGGGCGCATCAATAAGAAGCTTGAGACGTTTGGCGTGCTCCTCACCATGTATGATTCGAGAACATCACTCTCGAATCAGGTTGTAGACGAAGTCAAGGGATACTTCGGGGATAAGGCCTTCGAGACGTGCATCCCCCGTTCGGTCAAGGTCTCTGAGGCTCCCTCGTTCGGCATGCCGGTGGTAACCTATGCGCCCACCAATAAGGGTGCGCAGGCATATCGGGAACTTGCACGGGAGGTGATCGCACGTGCCTAGTCCAAAGAAGAAGGCGCTTGGCCGCGGGTTGGGTTCATTGATTCAAGAGGCTCAGACCGAGGCGGCTGCATCAAATAATGACGCTACCAATATGGTGTCAATAAGCGAGATTCACCCGAATCCCAATCAGCCTCGCACTCACTTCAATGAAACTGAGCTTGAAGAGCTCAGCGAATCCATTCGTGCCCACGGCGTGCTTCAACCGCTTCTTGTTCGCAAGGATGATAGTGGCTACGAGATCATCGCAGGAGAGCGCCGCTATCAAGCTTCTAAGATAGCGGGTCTTGAGGAGGTCCCTGTGGTCATCAAAGATGTGGATGACCAGGAGATGCTCCAGCTCGCCCTCATAGAGAACCTGCAGCGCTCTGATCTCAATCCGATTGAAGAAGCCAAGGGATACCGTCAGCTCATCAAAGCGAGCGGTATGACCCAGGAGGCTCTTTCCAAAGCGGTCTCAAAGTCACGCTCGACCATTACCAATTCTCTGCGCTTGCTGGATCTGCCCCAGCGTGTCCAGGACCTGTTGTTTGAGGGTAAGCTGACCGCCGGCCATGCTCGTGCGATTCTTGCTGTTCCGTTTGAAGAGCAGCGCATCAAGCTGGCGGAGAAGGTTGTTGCTGAAGGCCTTTCCGTTCGAGCGACAGAAAACCTTGCACCGTTGTTTTCTGTCGGTGAAACGCCAAAGGCTCCTCGTCCTGTCACACCTCAATCGTTCAAAAAGGCAGCACGTGTGCTTCGTCAGGTCTTTAATACCAATGTGAAAGTGAAGGCCACGCGAGGAAAGAATAAGATCGAGATTGAGTTCAAGGATGAAGAAGAGCTCGCTCAAATCTTGCAGCATGTGATGAATGATGCGACAAGTAGGGAGCTGGACGATGAAGAGTAGGATTATTTCCGCGATCATAGCCGGGGCCGCCGTCGCAGCAGGCGCTTTTGTCGGGTATAAGCTTGCAACAGATAGCGAGCTGCGCGGAAGGCTCACGCGAAGTGCAAAGGATGTATATCAAACATCCAAAAAGAAAGTTGGCGACATGACGGAAGATGTTGCTGTAAGAACCGCGCAAATGACCAAAAACCCCAAGATCAATCAAGACTGGGTTAAAAACCAGTGGGAAAGCATTTGTTATTAAGTAAAATAGAAATCATATAATAGAAAAGGCGCCGGATAACAACGTTGTTATCCGGCGCCTTAGGTTTCATGTGAAACAATCGATCAATGGTTCACTAGGATTGAATCAGGCGCTGCTTGAGCTGGCCGCAGGCGGCATCGATATCGTTGCCACGCGAGTTGCGGATAGTTGCCTCGACACCATGCATCTGCAGCCGCTTCTGAAGCGTTTCGACCTTCTTCATGGGGGAGGGCTTGAGGAGCGACCCCGGGGTGTCGTTGAGCTGAATGAGGTTGACGTGGCAGAGTGTGCCGCGGCAGAAATCGATCAGGGCTTCCATCTCGGGATTGGTGTCGTTGATGCCGTCGATCATGGCGAACTCGTAGGTCGGGCGGCGTCCGGTCTTCTCGACATACGCTTGAATCGCCTCATGCAGACGGGGGAGCGTGTACTTCTTGACGCCGGGCATCAGCTTGTTGCGGGTGCTTTGAACAGCGGAATGGAGCGAGATGGCGAGCGTGAACTGCTCGGGGAGCTCCGAGAAACGCTTGATGCCGGGAATGACGCCGCAGGTGGAAACGGTCAGATGGCGGGCGCCGATGGCGTAGCCATCCGGATCGTTGAGCATGCGAAGCGCCTCGACGGTCGCATCGAAGTTTGCAAACGGCTCGCCCTGCCCCATGAAGACGACGCTGGTGACGCGCTCATCAAAATCCATGGCGACGTGGCGGACTTGATCGACGATCTCCTGTGCGCTGAGTGAGCGTGTAAGGCCATTGAAGCCCGTCGCGCAGAACGCGCAACCCATGGCGCAGCCCGCCTGAGTCGAGACGCAGACAGCAAGCTTGTTTTTGCTGGGCATGCCGACGGTCTCGACCGACGTGCCGTCGCTGAACTCAAGGAGATACTTGCGGGACCCGTCGTGCGAGACCTGCTTGACGAGTTCTTCGGGAAGGCGGAAGGAGAAGTGCTCAGAGAGCTGTTCGCGCAGCTTTTTGGGGATATTGGTCATCTCCTCAAACGAAGAGACGTGCTTGGTGAAGACCCATTCGCAGATCTGCTTTGCTCGAAACGCGGGCTGGCCGAGTTCCTGGACGAGCTCGGCGATTTCGTCGGCCGTCAGAGAGCGGATGTCGCGCATGCGATTTGAACGTTCCATACAGGACCTTTCAAGGAATCATGGGTAACAACTTACCTATACAATAAGGTAATTGCGCGGGTTCGTATTGAATGAACGGCCCGCATTGGACAAACAACATCATGACGGGCCTGCCCGCGATAAAGGAGTGCAAACCATGGGAAGCGATCAACGAAGCGCTATGCGCATCGCCGTACTGGCGGGTGGAATGTCATCGGAGCGCGAGATTTCGTTCTCCTCGGGAAAGAATGCGGCCGTAGCCCTTCGGGAGGCGGGTTTTGGCACCGTCGACCTGCTTGATCCTGCCGACAAGGGCTTTCTGGATGGTATCCGCGCGGGTGGCTACGACGCTGCATTCATCGCCCTGCATGGTGCTGGCGGCGAGGACGGCATGATTCAGCACCTGATGGAGTACCTGGACATGCCGTACACCGGTTCAGATGCGCTTGCCAGCGCGTGCGGTGTCGACAAGGATCTTTCCAAGGCCCTCTATGAGCGCGCGGGTATTCCGGTGGCGGACGGCGTCGCCATCCGCCGCGGCGAGAAGGTCGATCCGGACGCGATCGTCGCATCGCTCGGACACGACCTGTTCGTCAAGCCGGCGATCAACGGATCGAGCTATGGCGTGACCAAGGTATCCGATGCGCAGGAGCTGCCTAAGGCGATTGAGCGGGCATTTGAATACAGCAGCAAGGTCCTTGTCGAAACATGCCTGACGGGTACGGAGATCACCGTCGGCGTTTTTGGCGATGACGATTCCTTGCGTGCGCTGCCTATCGTGGAGATCTGCTGTCCCGATGAGGTCGACTTCTACGATCTCTCCGTGAAGTACGTGGTCTCGGACAGCATTCACCGCATTCCCGCCCGTCTCCCCGAGGACGTGTACGCGCAGGCGCAAGAGCTCGCCTGCCGTGCGCATCGCGCGCTGGGGTGCTTCGGGTTCTCCCGCACCGACTTCATCGTGACGAAGGACGGTCCGGTGATTCTTGAGACGAACACGATCCCTGGCATGACGGAAACCTCGCTGTTCCCTGACGAGGTGCGTCATGAGGGTCGTGCGTTCTCCGACGTGTGCGCCGAGCTGGTCGACATGGCGATCGCTCGCCATGGGCGCAAGTAGGGACATCGGATGCCGGATTTGACCATACGGAACGCGGTGATGGCGGGAACCCCCGAATTCATCGTGCAGAATTACGAAACGCTAGCCGAGCGCGCACAGACGCGTTCGTTCGGCCTGATCGAGGAGGACGTGATCGTCCTCGATACCGAGACCACGGGTCTTTCGGTGCAGGACAACCGGCTTATCGAGATCGCCGCGGCCCGTCTGAGGGGCCGGGAAATCGTCGACAGGTTCGACACCTTCGTGCATCCGGGCGTTCCGATTCCCGACGAGATCGTCCGTTTGACGGGCATTACGGATGCCGATGTCGCTCACGCGCCGTCTCCTGAGGAGGCGGTCGCCCTGCTCGAGGATTTTGTCGGCGGTTGCCCCGTTATCGCGCATAACGCCGCGTTCGACCGCTCGTTCATCGAGGCGGTCAAGGGAGGCGTTCGCGTCAGCGACGTGTGGATCGATTCACTTGCCCTGTCGCGCATCGCGCTTCCGCGCCTGTCTTCGCACAAGCTGTCGAATTTGGCCGAATTGTTCGGGTGCAGTGCCGTCTCGCACCGGGCGATCGATGATGTCGAGGCGCTGTGCGGCGTCTGGCGCATCCTGCTGGTGGCGCTGAGCGATCTGCCGCGGGGACTGATGCGCCACCTGGCGGATATGCACCCCGACGTTCCGTGGAGCTATCGCCCCATCTTCTCGTTCTTGGCGGGGGAGGATCCCGATGCGATCTTCTCGCTCGCCGCCGCCCGCACCGAGGTGCTTCGCGCGCAGGCCCCCGAGGAGCGCATCGATGCCGATAACCTGCCGTTTCTCTCGATGCCGACCTCCGAGGAGATTCGCGCGCACTATGCGCCGGGCGGCCTGGTCAACCGGATGTATCCCGAGTACGAGCCTCGCGCCGAGCAGGTGCAGATGGCGTGCGAGGTGCGCGATGCCCTCGCGACCGGCACGCATCGCGTGATCGAGGCGGGAACGGGCGTCGGCAAATCCATCGCCTACCTCGTGCCGCTCGCCGAGGCGGCTCGCCGCAACCGCGTGACGGTAGGCGTCGCCACCAAATCGAACAACCTTGCCGACCAGCTCATCTATCATGAGCTGCCGCGCCTGGCGCGCGAGATCGAAGGCGGCCTGACGTTCTGTGCGCTCAAGGGGTACGATCACTACCCCTGCCTGCGCAAGCTCGAGCGCCTGAGCCGCTCCGATGCGGAGATCAAGACGACGCGTGACCCTGCTGACACGCTGACGGCCGTTGCGGTCATCTACGCATACGTCTGCCAGTCGCCGACGGGGGATCTCGATGGCCTTGGGATCCGATGGCGCAGCGTCAACCGCGCGGATCTGACGACCCCTTCACGCGAGTGCGCCCGCAGGCTCTGCCCGTTTTTCCCTGACAAGTGCCTTGTACACGGCGCTCGCCGGCGCGCGGCGCGCGTGGATGTCGTCGTGACCAACCACTCGCTGCTGTTCCGCAACGTTGCGGCGGACGGCAAGATATTGCCCCCGATCAGGCATTGGGTCGTCGATGAGGCGCATTCCATCGAGCGTGAGGCGCGCCGCCAATGGGCGGTGACCGTGTCGGCGGATGAGTCTCGTTCCATATTCGAGCGACTGGGCGGCGAGCGCTCGGGCGCCTTGGGGCAGTTGATTCGCAATCTCGCCGGGTCAGACGCCATGACGCTGTATATGGGACTGTCGGCCAAGGCGGTGGCGACGGTGCAGCGCGCCTCGCTTGCCATGGCCGAGGTGTTCGACGGGGTCCGCGACCTCGCGCGCCGCGGAAGGTCGGACGGGTATGACGCCGCGAACATCTGGATCGGTCCGGATATGCGCGAAAGCGACGGTTGGCAGCACTTCCTGCCTATCGCCCTGACAGCCGTCGATGCGCTCGAAGAGGCCCAGCGCAACGTGTCGTCGCTGGTGGAGACCGTTGCCGAGGACAAACCCGACCTCGTGGTCGATGTGGCCGACGGGGCGCGGCGGTTGAAGGAGATGCTCGACGGCCTTGACCTCATCGTAAAGGGTGAAAACGACCGCTACGTCTACTCGCTTCAGGTGAATCGTCGCCTGCGCGCCGGTGGCGAGTCGCTGACCGCGGAGTTGCTCGATGTCGGCGAGATGCTGGCCGAGCGCTGGCTTCCCGAGGTGCACACGGCGATCTTCACATCCGCTACGATCTCCATCGCAGGAGCTTTCAACCACTTTGAGCGCGCGGTCGGTCTCGATCGTCTCCCGCAGGGTTCCTCGCGGGCGCTGCATCTCGATTCGAGTTACGACTTCGATGAGAACATGACGGTGGTGGTGGCGGGCGACGTGCCGGACCCGCGCAACCGCGATGCGTATCTGGGGACGCTCGAGCAGCTGCTCGTCGATGTCCACATCGCAATGGGCGGGTCGGCGCTCACGCTGTTCACCAACCGTCGCGACATGGAGGATCTCTATGCTCGCGTCGAGCCCAAGCTGGCCGCCGTCGGCCTCGAGCTCGCCTGCCAGCAGCGCAGTGCCTCGGCACGTCAGCTGCGCGATCACTTCATTTCCGAGAAGTCCTCGTCGTTGTTTGCGCTTAAAGCCTTTTGGGAGGGCTTCGATGCATCCGGGGACACGCTGCGCTGTGTGGTGATCCCGAAGCTGCCGTTCTCGAGCCCGACCGACCCGCTTGCGTGCGAGCGCGGCTTGCGCGAGGAGCGGGCATGGGCGCAGTATGCGCTGCCTGAAGCGGTTCTCGAGGTCAAGCAGGCTGCCGGCCGCCTGATTCGCTCGTCATCCGATGTCGGCGTGCTGGTGCTCGCCGATTCTCGCCTGGTGACCAAGGGCTATGGCAAGAAGTTCCTCAACTCGTTGCCGACCTCGGGATATCAGCGCATCGAGAGCAACCAGGTCGGGCGCTATCTTGAGCTGTGGAGGCGCGCGCACGAGCACTAGAAGATATGACCGATACCTGAACGGTTGCAATGGGTTGGAACGAACCCGTCCCCAAATGACCCATTACGCTATGAGCAGGCTGCGGGCGTAGGCGACGAACCGGTCGCGTACGCCCTGCGGCTCGACGATGGTGCATGCGCCTCCCGCTGCGAGAATCTGGTCGAACAGCCATGGTTCGGAGGAATAGAAAACGGTGCACAAAGAAGTGCCCTTTCCGTCCGAGACGACCTCCCCGATGCCGGCCCAATCGAGCTGCGCGAGGTAGCCGTCTTCCATCTTCAGGCGCGCTCGGTTGCCCGTGGTCCGTAAGCTCTCAGCTGTTGAACGGTGGACAGCGTCATGCGGAGACACCGAGTCGTCGGTAAACTCAAAACGGTCAATACGGTCAAGACGATAGCGCCGCTCTGCGTCTTTATTGATGTCCCAGGCAATCAGATATACCGCATCGGCTTCTTCTTGCAGGGCAATCGGGTCGATCAGACGCTCGGTCGGGCTCTCTTGTGTGAGCGAACGATAGGCCATCGTGCAGCGAACGCCATCCTCGAGTGCCTCGCCGATCCGTGTGAACCATTGGCCGTAGCGCGACGGCTCTGCAAGTCCTTCGGTCGAGGGGGTCTCATCGAGCGGCATGAGGGAGCGCTGGACGCGTTCGCGCGTCGCATCGTCGATATTCAGTACATCGAGCACGTGCGAGAGCACCATGCCCTCTTCGACGCTCAGCCTGAGCGGCATGATGAGGGCGGAATCCCCAACAAGGCGAATCGTGTTCCCCTCGAGGGAGAGGGCCGCTCGGGCGCCGCTCGATCGGTCGGAGAGCGCGCCGAGCGTGCTGACGATCGAAGGGATATCCTGCGCGGGGACGCCGAGTGCGCGTGCGGCATCGTTGATGTCGAGGGTTTGTTGGGGCGCGGCCGTGAGTGCCTCGAGCAGGCGGATGCCCAGGGCGATCATGCGCTCGGTGGTGATATTCGGTGTGTTAGCCATGCGATTCGACCGCCTTGTCAATCATCGTGTTCCATGCGTCGACCAGCTGCTTTGGACTCTGCGGGCGCATGCCCATCTGCGCGTGCGCCAGGGCGAATTGCGCGGCTGCGCGCATGTCGCTGACCTTGACCGTCCAAATCCATGCGCCCGTATCCGGCCGCCGCTCGAGCGCACCGCGCCCTTTGGTGAGCGACTCGATCTCCGCCTGTCCGATACCGTCGGGAAACCTGAAGCTCACGGCTGTGGTCATGCCGCCTGCCATATCGAATGGCATAAACAGGTAGTCGTGGATGTTGAACCAGCGCGGAATGGTGTAGTTGCCCGAAGGACGCCACACACGCGTGATGCGGTCGCCGCGAAACGTTCGGACGCCCCCGCTCTGCTCGTCGAGTCCAACGTAGTAGCTGTGACCGTGTTGGGTGAAGATGCCCCAGATCGCCATGGTCCTCGACGTGTCGCGCCCGCGCGCGTCGCGATAGGCAAATCGAACCTTGCGCTTCAAGGTGTATGCGCTCCAAAGCGCATCGGCGATGCGGTCGCTTGGTGCGGTTCCGATCGCCGCGTGCGCATCTGCATCACGGCCGTCTGCATCATCCGAATCGCTCTGCTTGAGGGGATGGGTCAGTGCGTGGAGGCGGTGCCTGATGTTGATCAGGGCCCTGCGGTAGGGAATCTCCTTACGCGCAAGGCATTCGTCGACGGCTCTCAGCAGGGTGCCCGCATCCTTTTGCGTGATGATGCCGAGCGTGGCGTACGTATTGGCGCGGTCGATGGTCCAGAGGCTCTCCTCGGTCTGCTTCGCACCGGCGGGCCTCACCTCCACGATCGAGACACCGTGTTCGGCGAGCTTCTCGCGGTCGCGCTTGAATTTCTTGAGATCCGATGCACGATTCGCCGAACCGTATCCAAGATCCGAGTCCTGGAGAATCTGCTCGGTGGATAGGGGAGTGGAGGACGCGTTGAGGATGAACAGAAGGTTGAGGACGCGTAGCGCGGTCTCGTTGAGGTCTTCTTGCTGGAGCGATTCGGTGAAGCTGTCGATGTCCATCGTGCGCGCGCCCTTCTGCTGCAGATACGGTGATCGGAAAGGATGCGAGACGTCGCCTTGCGACTGCCGTATGCAGGTGGAAAGAAACCGGTCGCATACGGCGCTTCCTTTGGCCAACCATTTTAGTCGATATGGAGATAGCCGGGTAAACGCACCCCTTTTGTCGGTAAGAGGGATGTAAAGCTGCAGGTAGTTTAAGTTCAGGGTATACTTTCGACTACATACGGATGATGTTGCATTATGCGCATCGTCTGCATATAAGGACAATCGATGTGGAGCCCACATGGCGAATACCCAAAAATATCTGAACCACCTGCTTCAGAACATCGGCATCACCCCCGCATGCAGCGAGGAGGAGCGCCTTGCTGCCGAGGAGATCTCGCGCATCTTTTCGCGGCACGGCTTCGAGCCGGAGGTCCAAGAGTTCACCTCCACCTCGTCGCCCAAACTCGTGCGGGCCATTCTCTGCCTGCTGCTGTTCATCTCCACGGTCCTCATGGGGGTCGGGGGCTTTTTGGGCGTGCTCGGCACGTTGGTGACGATCCTGTGCGCGGCGCTGTACCTGCTCGAGCGCTTCGGCCGCATCACGTTCCCCCAGCTTGGTTCTGGCGGCCTGTCCCAAAACGTCATCGCCTACCACAAGGCTGCCGGCCCGCTCGCCTCGCCGCGCAACCGCCCTGTGGTCGTGGTCGCCCACTATGATTCCCCGCGCGCAGACTTCTTGGCGCAGCCGCCCTTCTCCGCATACCGCCCGCTGCTGGTCAAGCTGCTTCCGTTCGCGGTCCTGGTTCCCGCCATCGTCGTGGTGCTGCGCCTGTTCCCGCTCCCCGATGCGGCCAAGATCGTGCTGTGGGTGCTCGCCATCCTCGTGGCGTTGATTCCGCTGCTCAACGCCGTCGCCATCCTGTGTAACCGCTACGTACTGCCGTATACGTCCGGCTCCGTGTGCAACAAGTCTTCCCTTGCCGCCCTGCTGGGCATTATGGACTCGGTGTCGCCCTATCGCGGCTCGCGCGAGTTCCCCGACGACGTGCCGTTCAGCGAGTACATGGCCGAGCAGCAGCGCATGTACGCCGAGCTCATGCCCGAGGGCGTGGAGCATCCGATGCCCGAGGTCGCCGACGAGGAAGAGCACAACGCCCCTGCCTTCGAAGAGGAAGCTGCGTACGCCGCCGATGAGCTCGCTCCCGCAGCGGATGTTCCCGTTGCGGCCAACGAGCAGGGCGAGGTGGCCGCTTTCGCAGGAGAGACCGTTCAGATGCCCGCGCTCGATGTCGAAGAGCCTGTCGAGGATGCCGGAGCGACGACGGTCTTTGAGGTCATCGATGGCGAGTCCGCCGTCCAGAGCGAGCCGGCTATCCAGGAGGAGCCCGTCTCCGATACGCCCGCTCCCGTCGAGGAGAAGCCCGAAGAGGAGGAGGCCGACGAGCTTCCCGTCAACTCCGCTGGCTGCCTGCGCTACGGCGTCGACGTCATCCGTTCGCTCGGCATGGTGGCCGAGTCCTGTGCAATCGAATACGAGCAGGGTGCGCTTCCCATGCCGAAGCCCAAGGCGGTTCTGAACTTCCGTCGCGCTCCGGAGCCCGCTCCGCAGCAGGTCGAAAAGCTGACTGCCGAGAAACCGGAGCCCGAGACGAGGACCGTCGATCAGGTCCCTCATATCGTTCCCGAGGTCGAGCCCGCGCCGGTGGAGCAGCCCTCCGATCGCATCGATGCGTCGGCGACCGTCTCCATGCCCCAGCAGCCAGCATCCGATGAGCCCCAGTATGCTCAATACGATGAGCCGGTGGACGTGCCGGTCGTCAACGAGATCTCTGAGCCCGCCCCCGCCGAGCCCGAGGCATATCCGGTCATGGATGATCCCTTCGCGTACAACGGATATACCGGCGAAGAGGACGAGCCGGTCGAGGAGACACAGGCCTACGCCTTTGCGGCCGAGTATGAGGAGATGCCCGAGGAGGGCTTCGAGGACGCAGAGGAAGACGAGGACGATTTCGAGGAGATCGACCCCGAGTTCCTCGACGAGTACCAGATCGATGAGCTCGACGAGCCGGTTATGGCTTCCTATGAGGTGGAGGACGAGAACGGCGACTTCGTGCTTGCGGCCGATGAGGACGAATATGCCGATGGCGGTTACGAGCAGGATGCCTTTGACGAGGAGGCCGACGGCGAGGCCGAATACGATGAGGACGAGGCAGCCGAGTACGAGCAGCTCGATGTTGCCGAAGAGGCCGAAGAGGATTCGGATGATGTCGAGGACGAGGCCGCATTCGATGAGGACGACGCTCTGGAGTACGAGGAAGCCGAAGAGGTAGCGGAAGACGACGCGATCGAATACGTCGAGTCCGAAGAGTCCGTCGAGGAGGAAATCGAGGCCGACGAGCTTCCCTACGACGAGTCGATCGACATCGAGGACTCTCAGGAGATCGAGTCGGATGACGAGGCGCTTGAAGACCCCGGTGCCACGACGGTCTTCGAGGCCCAGCCTTTTGCTGACACCATGATCATCGACGACGCCGTGTCCGAGGGTACGGACGATGTCGAGTCCGCCACCCTTGACGCGGATGACGCCGAGGACGATATCGTCTCCGAGGACGATGAACCGATCGCCGCGGAGGGTGAGTCCGAGGACGTCGAGGAGGGCGCTTTCGACGCCTTCGTGTCCGACGACCCCGATGAGATCACGGACTTCAGCGAGTTCGACTTCGAGGGTGACCTCGGCGTCATGGAGGCCATCTACGAGGAGGTCGACGAAGACGAGCCCGAGCAGGACGTTATCGAGAGCGTGACCGATGCGCCGGAGGATGAGTCCACCGACGATTCCGACTCGTTCGAGGTAGAGGCTCAGCCCGTCAATCTCGACGAGACGGTCTCCTTCGATATGGGTGCGGTCGAGCCTCTTGATCAGACCGCCGAGTTCAATCCCGATGCCGTCGATCCGCTCGACCAGACCGCCGCGTATGATCCCGACACCAAGGCTCCGGCCGATGACTTCAGCTCCGACAGCCTCGCGCTCTTCCAGAGCGTGCTGGAGAAGACGGCTGAGGATTCAGATGACGTGATGTTCGATATGCCCGAGATCGCCGACATCGATTCCGCGGCAGCGGCCGATCCCGTGATGGAGGCGGAGGATCAGCCGCATCTCGCCGAGCGCGAGCTCAAGGTTCCCGAGGTGACGCCTGTCGCGGAAGCGGGAGAGCCGGAAAAGCCCCTTACGGGTGCGACCCAGCTGTTCGACATGTCTTCTGCCGCCCCCGCCGCTCCTCAGGCAGCCCCTGCCAAGCCTACCGAGACGGTGGACTCTCTGATGGCGGAGATCGAGCATCATCCTGCCCGTCGTCAGCGCTCCATCAACGTCCCGGATATCGCGAACCCCGCTCCTTCTGCCCCTGCCGCGCCAGCTCGCCGCACCACGACGAATCGATCCGCCCTGCTGGATCTTCCCGACCCCTCCGCGGGCGGTTCCGATCCGTTCGCCGCGGTCGGGACGACGGGTACCAGCCGGCCCGCCATGGGTTCGACGGCCCAGTTCACTGTAGTGAGCTCCAACGACCGCCCCGCCTCTTCCGCTCCCGCGTCCGGAACGTTCGACACCATCTCCGCGCCGGCACCGGATGCGCATAAAAAGAAGCGTCGTGGCCTGTTTGGTCGTAAGAAGCGTCGTGAGGAGAACCTGAACGACTGGCTCGATAACGACGACGGCTGGAAGGGCGGCGCCACGGGCAACGAGCTGCTGACCGAGGACGATCTGCGCGAAGCGGTCGCCTCGCTCGGCGACGACGAGTTGCTCGGTCACGACATCTGGTTCGTCGCGACCGGTGCATCCGAGCACGGCAACGCCGGAATCCGCGAGTTCCTCGAGTCCCATCGCGACAAGCTGCGCGGCGTGTTCCTGATCAACCTCGAGTGCATCGGCGCCGGCAGGCTCGCGATGCTCTCGACTGAGGGCGAGCGCCGTGTGCTCAAGGGCGACAAGCGCATCATGCGCCTCGTCTCGCGCGTCTCCGCCGATTTCCATCATGAGATCGGCGCGGTCGATATGCCTTATGTCGACACCGACGCGCATGCCGCGATGGAGCGCAGCCTGCGCTCGCTGACCATCGCCGGTGTTGACGGCGCGAGCTTCGCTTGCTCGCACAGCCAGGAGGACATCCCGCTGAACATCGACACCTCCAACATCGCGCTGGCAGCGGATGTCGTCACCGAGGTCATTCGCCG
Source organism: Collinsella sp. An271 (assembly GCF_002159695.1). Classification (NCBI taxonomy): domain Bacteria; kingdom Bacillati; phylum Actinomycetota; class Coriobacteriia; order Coriobacteriales; family Coriobacteriaceae; genus Collinsella; species Collinsella sp. An271. Next base: position 143,677 of record NZ_NFJE01000005.1, read on the forward strand.
CTCCTAGTCCGATATGAAAGAAAGGGCCCGTATCCGGGCCCTTTCTTTTGGCTTAAGCGAGGTGTTCAGCGAGATAGTCGACGATATCCGATGACTCGTACAACGGCTTTCCGTCGATAAACAGGCAGGGCACCTGTCGCTTCCCGCCGACGCGCACGAGTGTTTCCGCCGCCTGGGAGTCGGCGGTGATGTCGCGTATCGGCATCTCGATATCGTGCTTTGACAGGAAGTTGAGTACCTTGTGGCAGTACGGGCAAGACGGCATGATGTAAAGCTCGTACGTTTCGCTGGTCATATGGGTGTCCTTTCTGGTGCATGGGTACATGTCACCTCGTATACCCGATAATTGACGCAGAATCGTGTCGAGGAGGAACTCCCGGCCGCGGCTGCGTAAAATGCTGCTAGCATACAAAGGACCGATACATCTTGAGGAGGTCACGTGTTCTCGTTTATCAAACGCCATTGGATTGCCTACCTCATCGGTGCCGTGGTGGCGTTGGCCCTCGGTTTCGGCTTGGCCTATGCGGTCGGTGTCGTCGGCTCCACACCCGAGGCCGTCCATACCGAGGAAGTGCTCCAGGAGTCCGGCAACTAATCTCTTCCCTCGACGTCGGTGAAGACGACGAGCGTGCGCCACGTCTGCCCAGGCTGCTCGCTTGAACAGGTGACCAGCGTCAGCACGCGAGTCGCATCCGTCATCTGTTTGGCCCACATGCGAGCCTTGGCCTGGGCGTCTTTCGAAAGAGAGCCGATCCATATCTGCAGGTCAACTTGGTCTGCAAATGAAAAGCGTTGGATGGTGTCGTATGAGGACTCAACGTTGAGGGCCATGCACGGATAGAACGTCTCCGTTTCCCCGTCGGGAGTGCTCCACGTGGCGGATCCTATCGCCTCGAAGATATCTTCCTGATACGCTGCAGCAATGCTGCTGAACATCGCGTCTGAGTTGTGCACATGATGGCCGTACACGAGCAGATGGTGCTTATCGGTGCCGCTTCGGTTGTCGATATAGGGGCATCCAAGCGGATTCCAATACCCCTGGACGTCGTGATCGAGATACCAGTCCCGAGGCGTCTCGGCTTCCGGCAAAACGACGGGATACGAGATCGACGTGTTCTCGACTGTGAGCCAGCCGGCGACTTCGGGGTTGATCGACAGCACGTCGGCCAGCGTCGCGACCGAATCGCCCTCAGCGGTGTTTCCTCTCGATGCCGGAACCGCCAGAGCGCTGCGCTCCAAAGCGTCGTACACCATATCTGAGGACTGTTCCTGTGCACAAGAGATCGCGAGCGACATGGTGCTGACGAGGCAGATTGCGCCGGCGATGCCTCGCAACGCGCGCCGCGCGATATCAAGATCCATCTACGCCGCCTCCTCAAACGTAAACGTAACGCGGCAGACGGTCGTCGGTTCCTTCACGGCCTGGCCGATAAGATCTGCGTTTTCCCGAGGATCGAGATCTCCTATGTGCCACGTGAAACATTGTGAGGACCCCTCAGCGATATCGAGACGTCCAACCATCTTTCCGGTTCGGTAGATGCAGCCCGAATCGTCGGCCATCTCAACGGATACGTCATCGGCGAGGTACTCGGTTGCCATGTCCGATGCCGTGACGGGTACCACCGATCGGTTCTCTATGCGGTAACCCGTTGGCTCGACTACGCTTCCGTCGGGCATGATCGTGCATGCAACGAGCGTGGGGACTCTCACGGAGATGATCGGCTCGTAGACGGGGTGGATGGAAAGGTCCTTCGTCACGCTGATGAACGAGGTGTCCCAACCTGAGGCCGTATATCCGTCAAGAGGGGGAATGCCGGGATCCGTTGCCGCCGATCCATGGTCGACAGATTGCCTCGACAGCTCGTGTCCGTCGCGATCGTAGAACACTACGTCGTGCACGCGGATATAGCGCGCGGTGATCGTCGTGTCGGCATCGATGTCGTCAAAACTGGAGCTCCAGCGGTCGAAGCGATACCCATCATGCTTCGGGATGGAGGGAACCTCCGCATCGTCGCCGTCATCGACGGTTTGACGGTCGATGATCGATCCGTTGATGCCGTCGACGACCGTGACGCGCCAGGTCTTTACGAACCGAGCCTCGATGGTGTGATTGCTGTCAATCAAGGTGAAACGGTAATCGGGTCGGGCTCCGACCGATAGATCGTCCACGATAACGTTGGAAATGCGATATCCCGCATCCGCCTCGATGCGGTATAGCTTCGATGTTCCCTCATAAGCAAGAGATGGGCCGTCCGGCTCGATGGATCCGCCGGTAGCGGCTGTTGCGGTGATGACAAAGGGGACGTTGACCTCGAAATCCCAGCCGGCCGAGGTCTCCGTCCCCTCCCTGAACTCCTCTTCGATGCTGGTGATGTGATGCACCCCGCCGCCGGAGACGCTGAATCGAGCTTCTTGGGAAATGGATTCACCGGGACCTGCCTGCTCGTAGTCGGGTCCGATATAGGCGACCTCTTCACCGTCGCAGTAGATTGTCTTGGTGGTGGTCCAGTACGCGAAGTTCGAGTCGACGCTGGTGAGCGTGGTCCGCACGATAACGTTGACGGTTCCATCGTCATTGGGTTCGCTTTCGATAAAGTAGTCGTTGACCTGCGTGATGCGTCCAGACGTGGAGCCGCCAAAATAAATCCAAACCCCGGTCTGATCCTGCTCGTCCGCTGTCCTCATACGTGATGTCGCGCGGAGGGGAAGTTCGACCACCGTGTCGCCCATGCGCTCGGCAAGGATCGTCAGATCGGATGCGAGGGCGCCACGTGGCGCCATGGCTGCTGCCGCAAGCAGTGCGAGACAGACAATACACGCGAGTTGTCGCAAACGATCGATCATGACCAATCCTCCTTTAATAACGACGGCTAACGAAGATGGGGTCGCGGGCGCAAGAGGGCGACTGCCGTTGCCGACCCCAAAGCGATGGCCGCGATGAAGCCTGATGAGTTCGAGACGCCCGTTTGCGGGAGGCCCTCCGGCTCTTCGGTGTCGGGCGCAGGCTGTTCGGTGGCAATCACGGTGACGTCGGTTGAGCCTCCAGCCGAAGAAGGCGCGTCGGCGGTCGCGGCTCGGGACTGCAAAGGGATTGCGAAGGCAAGCGCCCCGGCAAGGCCGAGTGCGGCAAGTGCCGGGGCGCTGCGCTTACGAGACATGCTGGCCAGGGGCAACAGTCCAGCTGATCGTGGCTATTTTGGCGCCGTCACCGGAAAGGTCGACGGTCGCGTGGGAGATGTTTCCCTCAGATTTAAGCTGGATTGAATCTCCTTCTCCGCCGGCGTAAGCCATATTCCAACTCTGCCTTTGAGACAAATCGGTTCCAGTGTCACGTGAAGCTTCGAAGGCGTCTTTCATATCGTCTTCTGGCCCCACCTGGAAGTCCACCGAGTTGTCCTGTCCGGCCGATTCGGCATCTGCGACCAAAACCCAGGGAGCCTCCTCCTCGACCGACATGTTGGTGACATGGATGCCAAAGACCGAGAGGTTCTTGATCAGCGTCTCGCTGGCCGTCGGTCCCACAAGCTCGCCGTCGCCCGCTGCGGCAAACGGAATGATGGTCGGGATGGAAAACTTGATGTTCTCGTTGGACGTTTGGACCGTTACATCGGTGGTTCCGTTGGTTCCGGTGACGACCTTGTCCTGCGCCAAGGCGATTGTGGGCGAGGCGAGCATGCAGGCGACGCCGACTGAGCAAGCCAGGGTCCCAAGTCGGTTCCGGGTACGTGTGGTTCGTGCACTCATGATCGATCCTTTCTATTCGCGTGGCATATCCCTCATGCCACTGGGTGCCTATGATTCGTCGGCTTCAACGATCGAGATGTCGACGCGGGTCGGGCTGCCGTGGTCTTCGCTGGATTCCGGGTCGAGCGCCTGGATTTCGATGACAGCTGGACCGGCGGAGATATGGTCCGGATGACACGAGCTGACGGTCTTTCCCGGGTCGATCGTTCCGGACCGATATACGACCTCGCCATCTTGGATAAGCGAAAACCGCTGGGGGAATCGATTGCTTTCCTCATTGATGACGTTGACGGCAACATCGCCGTTCTCAGCGAGGAGTGCGGTCGGTGCAACCGAGACGGTCATCATGTTCTCGCGCACCGTCCGGTCGAGCTCGGCTTGGATCTCTTCCCGCGTCATGCCTTCGTATTGGGTGACGATGGCTCCCTCGTCGGCCTTTCCGAACTGAAGGACCTTCCAACCCAAGAACAAGATGCAAAGCAGCAGGATGATCAGGGCGACGATCTGCCCTATCCGGCCGATCTTTCTGCGCCTGTCCTCACATGTGGCCGCAGCGGTGTCTGTCATGATGATTATCCTTTCTAGCGAATGGTTCGCGTCCGTTTGCCGAGACCCGCCCAAGCCCCGAAGGCGCAGATGGCGCCGGTGCCCAAGAGCGTCCCGCCGATGATGCGGAAGCCCGTTTGATCGAGCGGGCGAAACTCCGGTTCGCCCTCATACCGGACAAGGTCTGTGTCATGAGCCTCGAGACCGTCCCCGCCTCCGTTGCGGTACTCGTCGATCTGGACGGAGTTGACGACGGCGTCTCCCGAGACGTACGTTGCGCTCGCGCGCATCTCGATGCGCATGGGGGAGAGGTTCTCGGAGCCTATTTCCTCGGGTTCGACAGTGTCTTGCTCATCTTTGAGAAGGCTGGAGGCGTCGAGGTCGTCCCTTGTCGTGAAGTCCTCTTCAACGCGTCCGAATTCAAACCGCACGGCTGTGATGAGGCTGCCGGTGGCGAGGTTGAGGTCGGCAACATCAAGCGTGGTCGCCTCGGAGGTGCTTACGCCCTCTGCCCATAGATGCCAGCCGTTGTAGTCGAGGACGCGCTGGTCGTCGCCGGTGATGAGCTCTTGCTGCTCCTCTTCAAGTCGGGGGTTGCCCTCGTCGTCGGCGGTAGTCGCGTTCGCATCGCTCGTCTCGGGCTGCGCATCGGAGTCGGCGAGGTAGTACCACACGTTGAGAAGGCCGTCGTGATCGCCTTGCGCGATCGGCGTGGTGACGCTCGTCAACTCGACCAGACCCTGGAGGGCGCTATCGAGCGTATCGGTGACCGTGCACTCGTCGACCCATGACGAGCTGTCGTTCTTGGCATCGATCACATAAGAAAACGTTTCTCGGTCTCCTGAAGACCCCTCGCTGTTCACGCGTCGCTTGTCCACGAGAGCGGCTATTTCCACCGGGTCGTTATACAGGGTGAATGCCTGGACCTCCGCCGTTTCCTCGATGACGATCTCCATGGCACCAGCCGTGTCGTATCCGTCGGGTGCTTCGGTTTCCGCAAGCTGATACGTTCCGGGGGCGATCTTTTCGATACGATGCGGCGTGTCGCTCGTTTCCCAGGAGTCGATCTCCTTGCCCTCGGCATCGATGAGCGTAAGATGGGCTCCCGTCAAGCATGACTCGTCAACTGAGCTGCGTTTAGAGATGTCGACCTTGGTGTAGTCGTTCTCGAACGTAAGGCTCAACGTCGAGGAGCCGTCAATCAAGCCGTCCTGGTCGACCGTGAATTCGCGCGGTGCGTCATCGACGAGATAGCCTGCGGGAGCTTCGAGCTCTTGAAGACGATAGGTTCCGGGGGCGAGGCAGGTGATGGCGATCGTGCCGTCCGCATCGGTCGTATAGGTGCTGCCGGACTCCTCGACTATCGAGTCATCCGCAGGCTCGTCGGGACCCGGATTGCCTGACTCCATGTCTTCGGCGGCATCCTGCGTGTTCTCAGCATCATCCGCCGTCGCTTCGTCTGAAGATCGGTCTTCGACGATACCGGTGTCGCCCTCGGCATCGCTGCCGCTATCGGTGCCGTCATCGTCGTTGACGCCGGTATCGCCATCGGGCTCCTCAGCACCTATGTCGGGTGTCTCCTCCGCTTCGTTTTCTGAAGGTGATTCGGCCTGCTCGTCGATGCTCGTCAGGGCAAAGGTCGCCTCGGCGACAGGCTCCTGGTCGCCTGCAGACACCTTGGTGATGGTGACTGTTGTGGGTTTGTTGGTACAGGCGACCTCGGTGGTCACGACCTCGGTTGCCGGGTCCTGATATGAAAGCGTGAAGGGGACGGGATCCGGATTGACGACATAACCCTCGGGTGCTGCGGTTTCGATGAACGCATAGGTCGCCTCGCCGGAGCCCAAGGGAAGCTCTTTGGTGGTCGCGATGCCGTCCTCATCGGTGATCACCTGGTCGACGATCTCGCCGGTCCGAACCTGCACCGTACCATCGGGTGCGACAACATCCAGTTGCGCGACGACATCGAACGCGGCTCCTGCTAAAGGAGATTCATTTTGACTACCGGTCTTGACGATCTTGCCCTGTCCGGTCGCCGCGGCATCGGCGATCTCAACGACCACGGCTGGCTCATCGGATGAGGCTTCGACTTCAAAGGGAATCAATTCGTCGGCGAGAAGATACGGCTCGGGCGCTTGCGTTTCCTTGACGCAGTACGTCCCACGGCGCAGCTTCTGGGGAATGGCGACGGTGCCTGTCTCGTCTGTGGTGAACGTTTCCTGCTCCGGTGCGGTTGGGAACCAGGAGTCTGCCGAAAGCTGGTTGCCCTGGGCGTCGAGTATGCTAAAGGTAAAGCCCGCGAGGGGTATGGGCTGTCCCGTCGCCTTGTCTACCTTCACGATGGTGAGCTGCGATGCGACGACGGCGTTGTCGACATCGAATGACAGGCTGACCCCATCGACGATCTGATCCGCCGTGATGTTCCACGGTTCTGCGGCCTCAAATCCATCGGGTGTCGTATCCGGGTCCTCGCGGACGGTGTATCCCGCAGCGTCGTAGGGAATCGCACCGGACGCATTGTCGGGACGAGTGCCAGCTCCAAACCATGTGTCGGTTGTATCCGCGTGGCCCGTCTCGTCGGTCACGATCGTCCCGACAACCTCATCGGTCGTGTTCGAGATGATATCGAATGCGATGCCCTTGGCTGATTCATCGGCAGCCTCGCCATTCAGCGTCTTCTCAATCGCGATGTCGAAGGCAACGGGCGTGTTCTCAACGATAAGTTCCCGGGTAAGCGCGAGCTCATCGTCACCTTCCGCATCGCCAAGGATGACTTCATGAACCGTCTCGTCGAGTACGTAGCCCGTGGGAGCCTTCGTCTCCTGGACATAGACGGGTCCGAGGGGGAGGTTTTCAATCGTCGCCGTTCCCGTTTCATCGATGGTGCTCGTTCTTGTGTTGCCCTGTGCGTCGGTGATGGAGAACTCCGCACCCTCCAGGCTTAACGTCGGCTGCGCGTCGTTTCCGGTCGCTGCGTCCACCTTCTTGACGGTGAGCTGGAGCCGTTGGGGAGAGTCGGTCAGGACGATCTCGATGGCATCCTGTTCGGTGACGAACTCGATGCGCTCCTCGTTGAGCTCGTATCCGGCAGGCGCTTTGGTCTCGACGGCGTAATACGAGGTGTCCGGTTTAAGACGGCATGTCGCCCGACCCTCATCATCGGTCGCGAACGAAGCGACGAGGTCGTCGCTTTCGGCAAGGTAGATGCTGTATTCCGCGCCGGCAAGGCTGTACGCCTCGTTGTTATCGGTCACGGCTTCATCATCAGACACTTTGCAGAAGGTGACGAGCAGCTCTTTGTCGGCCGTGATGACCCCTTGGTAGCTGAATGTGCCATCGGCTTCGTATGCGTTGCGATTGCTCCAGAACGTGGCGCAGCCTTCTTCGATGCCGCCACCGCCGTCCTCGGCGTAGTCGAGTGCTTCCTGGTACAGGTCGTATGCGGCCTGCTTGATCGACTCGTCTTCGATGCTCTGCCAGCGCTCGAGATACATCTTGTTGCCATGGAAGGGCTTATCCACGTTGGGGATGAAATTGAGGATGTCGCCGCGCTTGTCTCCGATGGCAAGCCATACGGCTGCCATGGTCGCCATCTCCGAGCGCTGCTCATCGAGTCCGTAGACGGAGGTGACCATGGCTCCGTCGTAGCCGTGGTACATCACGTAGTCGAGCTCGGGAATCTCAAGTGATCCGTAGCGCTCGAGGCTTTGGCCCTCGGGAGGAGTGATGAGCCAGCCTTGGGCGCAGTAGGCGACCGAGGAGGTCGGTCCTTCAACACGGATGAAGTGTCCCGTTCCGCCCTTTGAGTGTGGGTTGCTGACGAGCTGCGAGACCTTCACCGTGATCGGATTCGCGGCGGCAGGCTGGGGAGACGCGAAGACAAGATAGAGCAGCCAGGCGACAAGACATAACGCGCATATGGCCACGGAGGAAATCCTGTCCACGATAATTCTCTTGATAAACGACCGTTCGCGCCGTGGTGAATTGAATCGCGATCTTCCATATGTTTTCAGATATGAACGACGTAACGAACGATAATCATCCCCTGACACCAGTCTCATGACCGACCTCCTTCACACACATGGGATTCGATCGTAGAAACCGGACGGGGGCGAATATCCCGTGGTATCTGCTCACAGTCCGACAGGGTTCTTACAGCAAGCCGATTCCGCGCTAAATCTGCAGCGCTTGTCGGGCGGGGTTTCGAGATTCAGGCTGCAAGGCGAAGAATGAACGCCAGACCGTCTCCACGCATTCATAAAACGAGCTGGGACTGTCAGCGTTATGCTCAGCCTGCATGTTGCTCCGGATCGTGATGGCTCTGCAGCGCGAAGCGTATAATGAAGGCAATATCCTTCTTCAAGAGGGGCGCATGACGACTTCCTTCTAGCCGATATGTCTGACAGGGACGCCGGTCGCTCGTCCCGGCAGTGCCGGGATGGTTCCGTGCGGCCCGAAATGAGATGGAAAGAAGGATAATCATGCTTCAGGCTGACACTGCTGCTATCAAATCCGTGCCGTTTTCGCTGGCCTGCTCCGTAGCGATGCGCGTTCTGACCGCGCCTATGCTTGTTGGGAAGGTCTTTCTTGAGGGAGGGCTTGTCCCCTGGATTGCTTCGGGATGCGATTCGAGGCGGCTTCACGGTGACGTGGACATATCGCTTCGCATCGCCGACATGCCCGATGTGCGCACCTGGCTTGTCGGCGAGGGTCTGTATGACCCTCGGCTCGATTCGCTCAATCTGCCCTGCAACGAGGAGCGTGGAGATTTCGGCGTGCATTCCGTGATCGACGGAGTGCTCGTGAGCTTTTGCCCATATTTAGTTGAGAGTGATGAACTGCACCAACGCAATGCTGCGCTTGAGGTAACCGACGGCTTTGACGCCTTGCTTGAGGCGGTAATGCCTTGCTCTATGGAGGCTGACCGCACCGAGTTGCGTCGCCTGCCCACTGGCGTAACCATCGGCTGTGCGACGCTCGAGGCGGTACGAGCATCCAAGATCATGAGTGATCGCGAGAAGGATGCGCACGATATCGCCGAGATCGATCGCATCGGATACGACTTGGATCGCTACGCACGCATCGCCAAGGAATACGCCACCATGCGTATCGTCTGCGTAGCGCATGGCGAATAGACGGTCCAAGAGCGATTTATAATGGAGCCCTTATGTCGCAGCGTCTCCTCTCTCTTGACTCGAGTTGTCGTTGCCGCGCGTCGCGTGAGCCGATTTCGTGCGGATTGGAATCATGCGGCCCTCTTCTTCTTGCCCGTCAAAAACAGGCAGGGTATACTACTTCGTGCGTCGCTTGATGCGATGCTGACATACGCGGGCATCGCCAAGTGGTAAGGCATCAGCTTCCCAAGCTGACACTCGCGGGTTCGAGTCCCGTTGCCCGCTCCAGGATTTGCAGAGGCACCAGCAATGGTGCCTTTTTCATACGAGCACCGCTTCAGGGACTCGAACCCGTTGGGGTCGCGAGGCTGCGGAAACGCGTGAGCGTTTCCCAGCGAGCGTCCGAGGCGCGCAGCGCCTCGGAGCTGCGCGCCCGCGCCAGCGTGCGCGCGAGTCCCGTTGCCCGCTCCAGGATTTGCAGAGGCACCAGCGATGGTGCCTTTTTGATATTTTTAGGGACTGTCCCTAAAACGGTCACGTCCCCAAAAAGCTCCACATGAGCAAATCTGTCGAATGTGCCCACCCCCGAGGGCAAAGAGAAAAGAGCGCTCGCACCGCGTACAATAGAGCGGTACCAACAGCGTGCCAATATTCAAAAAGGAGCCGCCATGATCGACCGCTATACCCGTCCGGAGATGGGCCATATCTTCTCGCTGGAGAACAAGTACGCCATCTGGCAGGAGATCGAGGTGCTCGCCTGCGAGGCACAGGCCGAGCTCGGCAAGATCGGAATCACCAAGGAGGAGGCTGCTTGGATTCGCGAGCACGCCGCCTTCAACAAGGAAGAGGTCGACGCCATCGAGGCCGTGACCAACCACGATGTCATCGCGTTTCTCACCAACATGGGAGAGCATATCGACAGGGATGTTCCCGAGGGAGATCCCAAGCCGAGCCGTTGGGTTCACTTTGGCATGACGAGCTCCGATCTGGGTGACACGGCCCTGTGCTACCAGCTCGTTCAGGCCACTGACATCCTGATCGAGGACTGCAAGAAGCTCGGCGAGATCTGCAAGCGCCGCGCGTTCGAGGAGCGTGACACGCTGTGCGTCGGGCGCACCCACGGCATCCATGCGGAACCGATGACCTTCGGCATGAAGTTCGGCAGCTGGGCTTGGGAGCTCAAGCGCGATTACGATCGCCTGAAGGAGGCCCGTGCGGCCGTGGCGTTCGGCGCGATCTCCGGCGCCGTGGGAACCTACTCCTCGATCGAGCCCTTTGTCGAAGAGTATGTCTGCGAGCATCTGGGTCTCGTGCACGATCCGCTGTCGACGCAGGTCATCTCGCGCGATCATCATGCGTATCTCGCCGGCGTTCTGGCGACGACCGCCGCGACCTGCGAGCGCATTGCGACCGAGATCCGCAATCTGCAGAAGACCGATACCCTTGAGGCCGAGGAGCCGTTCCGCAAGGGTCAGAAGGGCAGCTCCGCTATGCCCCACAAGCGCAACCCCATCACGGTCGAGAAGGTCTGCGGCCTCTCCCGCATCGTGAAGGCGAACGCGCAGGTCGCATTCGATAACGTTGCCTTGTGGCACGAGCGCGACATCTCGCACTCGAGTGCCGAGCGTGTGGCCCAGGCCGATAGCTTCATCGCCCTCGATCACATGTTCCAGTGCCTGACTCGCATCGTCGACGGACTGATTCTGTATCCCGCCCGCATGATGGCGAACCTGAACAAGACGCGCGGCCTGATCTATTCCTCGAAGGTGCTGCTGGCCCTCGTGGAGACGGGTATCACGCGCGAGGAGGCCTACGCTATCGTGCAGGAGAACGCTATGGCGACATGGCGCGAGGTCCAGCAGTGCGAGCAGGGCTCGACGTTCCGCGAGAAGCTGGAGGCGGATCCCCGCTGCACGGTGACCGACGAGGAGCTCGACCGCATCTTCGATCCGCGTTCGTTCCTGACGCGCGTCGATGTGGTGTTCGACCGTCTGGAGTCGCTCGAGTTCTAACGAGACGCCGATATCGTCTGTAGCAACGGGTCCCACGGCAGTGCCATGGGACCCGTTTCGCTTTTCGTCAACCGTCTATGGGCGGGGGCTGCCGTACTCGGCGATGTAGTCCAAGATCTCTTGGCGCGAATGCAGGTCCGTCTTCTCGTAGACGCGCTTGATATGCGTATGGACCGTGTTGGTGGACAGCTTGAGCTCTTCGCTCACACGGGCTTGGGTGTGGCCCAGCGCGTAGAGCGTGAGAACCTCGACCTCGCGGCCGGTCAGGCCGAAGCGCTGCCCCATCTCCATAACCGAGGTCGCGATGTGCACGTCCGGCTTCTGCTGCACCATCGCGGGGTGCTCCTGCGGAGTGATGGCGAGCACGCCCATCAGCGGAACGCGCTTGATGTCCTCTTCGGTGATCGCCTCGCCTGCGGTCTGGCGCCGTTCCGTTCGCTCGCTCGGCGAGGAGAGGAGCTTGGTGAAGACCACCTGGGCGCCGATGAGCACGAAGAGGCTCATGATGGAGATGAGCACCGGCGTGTTGTTGGGGAACAGCCGCGTGATAAGGCCGTCGAGGCGCATGCCGGCGACGAACAGCAGCGTCATGGACACCCACGACAGCGTGCAGTAATAGAACGGATCCCGCCAGCCGAAGCTGATGAAGGCGATGGTGAGATACCAGACGAAGGTCTGCAGCACGAGCGAGGAGCCCATGATGAACGAGGCGCCGACCGAGATGGTGTTGGGCCAGATGGAGAGGAACACGGCGCCTAAGGCAAGCAGGACCTCCATGGCGACCCAGATGCTCGTGGTGATGGCGCGCATGCGCGACGCGAAGCCGTAGCGAATCCACAGGGCCGACACGATGATGACGAAGAGCAGCACCATGAAGCGGGGCACGGTGCTCATGTAGATGGCTTCGCCCGATGAGAAACCGAGGCCCATGCCCATGGGGACCGAGATGAACCAGATGCCCAGCGTCGCCACGGCCAAAAAGCTGCGGTTGGAGAAGCGGTCCTCGTTCGTGCCGAAATACGATTCCGAAACGGCGGGGAAGGGGTCTCCCGCCGCTCCAAGTTCGCGGGAGATGCGCACGACGCTGAACTGGGCAAACGTGAGGATGGTTCCCGCGATATACCACATGAGCTCGCCGGAGAAGCTCAACGAGAAGGTGATGAACTCCGAGATGGCGAGTGCGCAGAACACGACGATGACGGCTGCCTGGGCGGATGTCCCGCGAAGCTTGCGGAGCCAGTAGAACTTGATGAACGTTGCGCCTGCGGCAACGCCCGCCTGCAGCGCAACGGCGCCGGTAAGGGAGAGCTGCACGCCATAGGCATGCAGCACGGCGAGCACCAGGCAGCAGAGTCCGGAGATGACGATGCTCGCAAAGATGAAGCGGGAGATGAATCGCTTGGTGAAGCGCTTGACCGCGAGGGTCGAGAGGAACAGCATGCCTGCGATAAGGGCGGCGATGATCATCGCCGTGCCGTTGAAGGTTGAGACCCCGGTGGTTCTGTGCGCCTGCTGGACCACGATATCGGTGGTGGTCGAGGCGAGGGTGAGGCCCAAGATGGGTGGGATCAAGACCCGATAGGTTTCAAGCGAAAGCGGGGGCATTGCCTGGCCGGTATCCTGTTGCGCCACGCGTCACACTCCCCCTATCGCATGGCCCGAGCCATTCAGACCATCTGTTTTAGCGATATTAGAGTATACCTTGTACTACACTTGGGCATGCAGATTGGTCATATCAATTTGTAGGGGGAGAATGTGGAGCAGAAGCCCGATGCGGCCATTTCGAAGCAGTCATCTGACATGTCGCATGCCGCTGGCGAGGAATGCCTTCAGCAGGCGGGGCAAGATGATGGCGAGCTGTCCGTTGAGGAGCGAGAGAGGCGTCGCGCCCGCAACGAGATGATATACGCGATGGACGACGCCCTCGCCGACATTCGCCAACGGTCGTACGAGGGGAAGCTCACGCGCACGTCCCGTTGGAAGAAGATGGCGTTCCAGCCGAAGGGCATGGACGCCCGCGCGTTTGAGGAGCAGATGCTGCTGTATATCGAGCAGCACGACCATGCCGAGGACGCCCCGGCGATCGGCAAGCTCACGGCTCCTCGACCGCTGAAGGTGCAGCTGGGCGATCGGCAGATAACGGATGAAGAGGAGCTGCCCGACCTCGACGTGTCGGACATCGTGCTCATCTATGGTAAAAAGGGAATCTACCTGTATTCCAAGGCGCTCATGTCGCATAGCTACGCGCATGCGCTCTATCAGACGGCGGAAGATAGCGATATCGCCACCTTTGTGGACGTGGTTCGGTCGGAATCGAGGGTCTATCCGCGTCCGGTCGCCGCGGACATCTTCATGAACGTGCCGTATCTATGGCCTGTATCCAAGACGCTCGACGTGTACGAGCAGGTGAAGTCGTCTGGGGCGTTCGCGGATATCTGCATGACGCGCACGAGCAGGGGAGAGGCGTACTTTTATTCCAACCTGTACCTGTCTGACGCACAGGGCAAGGCCCTGGCGGAATGGTACGGTGTGGAGCGCGGCATGAATCCATAGCGTTCTGCAGCTTTTTGCGGGACCGCCATGCTGGAGACAAGGGGGAAGGTTCATGGCAAAGATGAGGTTGACGGAGGATACGCCGTTTCTGCGTACTCCCGACATGTATCAGATTGAAAACGATGCGCCGATCACCGAGTATTCGGATAAGCTGCTCGACTTGATCGCAGATACGCCGAACGGAGGCATTCCCGACGAGGCGAATGCCTTCTGCAGCGTGGGCAAGGAGAAGCGCGGCACGGTGCAGATGCAGCTGTTTGCCGTGATCGATCCTGAGACTGAGTCATTTGGTGCAGTCGGTTTCAGGAGCCACGGATGCCTTGCCGCCATCGGATGCGCGGCCGCTTTGGCGGAGATGCTGCCGGGCAAGACGTTTTCCGAGGCGCTCGGTATCACCAAGGACGAGATTCGGGAGCGTCTCGGAGGCGTGCCGAGCTCCAAGCTGTACACGTTGATCTTGGCGACCTGCGCCGTCAAGGCCGTTATCGGCGACTACTACCTGCGCGTCAAGGGCTCATCGACCGAGGAGCTGGACCGATTGTTCGCGTGTCAGAGCATGTCGGTCGACTGCCTGATGACCGAGAACTGCTCGCTGCGCGACCTTCGCGTCGATGCCTACATGAGGGCGTGCGGCGAGATCGAGTAGGAGCATCGCCAGCCGGTGAGTTTGGTGCCACGGGGGTGGATGGTGCGGACGATCGCGCCATCCACCCCTTCTGGCGCGGTGTGGTGCAGTCGTCTGCCGAAGCGCTCCGCATGCCGCCGCCACGCCCCTCAACGCCTGTTTTTGGATGATACGAAGGGTGCGCGACGCGATATCTCACCTATGAGTAAAACGTTGACAGCCCGTTCCGCACACCCTATTGACGTGCGAATATGCCGAGATGACGCTCCTATACCCTGTAACAGGTGACAGGTACGGGGACCATGAGGTGACAAGTTGACCAAATTACCCGCAAGCAGGGTATGGAATGTGAGGCCTTGACGGCACAATATCATCGAAGAGAAAGGTGTGTTTCGCCGCACACGTTTCAATAGTGGGTCGATCGTCCTACGCGTTCGGCCTGTGGTCGTAAAGGGGGGACTATGAAAGGGAACACCGCATTGGAGCATGTGGGCTCCGGCGCGGACCATCTCGACTCCTTCTTCACCCGTCGCGGGTTCGTGAAGGTGTCGGGAGCGTTCGTCGCGGCCATGGCGGCACTCGGGCTTCTGCCCGATACCGCTGCAGCCGCCCCGACGAGCTCGAAGGGAAAGGTCGACTATTACGCGACCCCGTCCCATGTACTCAAGATCAACCGCGCCAAGTGCACCGGTTGCCAGCGCTGCGAGATGAGCTGCACGCTGCTCAACGACGGCAAGTCGCAGCCTGCCGCCGCCCGCATCCACGTGAACGACGGGTTCCAGTACGGCAGCGAGCTCGGCAGCGGTGACGGCATCTACTACTCCATGGAGTGGAATATCCGCACCTGCCACATGTGCACCACCGCGCTGTGCCAGACCGCGTGCCCGCACGGTGCCATCATCACCAACGACAACGGCGTGCGCGAGGTCGACACCGACAAGTGCGTCGGCTGCGGCGCGTGCGTGGCGGCCTGCCCGTGGCACATGCCCGTCATCAACACCGAGACCAACAGGTCCGCCAAGTGCATCGCGTGCGGCCGCTGCGCCGAGCAGTGCCCCAACGGAGCCCTTGAACTGGTTGAGTGGGAAGACGTCAACCATTCGTCCGGTCCGACCCGCCAGGAGAACCCGCTTCCGCTCGTCAGCGAGGAGCAGGACTTCATTGCCGGCGGCAAGATCGCGTAAGTAGAGGAGAAACGTAATGGCTGATAACGTCTCTTACGGTTGGATGGGCTGGATCGCCCGTGTCAACCTTTCGACTGGCGAGATCACCGAAGAGTCCGATGAGGCGATGCAGAAGGACTACATCGGCGGTATGGGCTTCGCCAACAAGATCATGTATGACGAGGTGCCCGCAGGCGTCGACTGGATGGACGAGGAGAACAAGGTCGTCCTCGCCGTCGGTCCGCTGACCGGTGCGGGCGTGCCGCTGGGCGGTCGCTCCACCTGGGCCACGCTGTCCACCTTCACGACCGACCACCTGGTCGTCGACAGCCACTGCGGCGGCCAGCTGGGCGCCAAGCTCAAGTATTCCGGCCACGACGGCCTGATCATCGAGGGCAAGGCCGACAAGCCCGTCTACATCCTAATCGACGATGACGACATCTCGATCGAGGACGCCTCCGCGCTGTGGGGCAAGGGAACCCGCGAGACCAACGAGGCGCTGTGCAAGAAGCACGGCGTCGACGTGTGCGTGGCCGCCATCGGCCCTGCGGGCGAGAACCTGCTTCCCTACGCCTGCGTGCTCAACACCCGCAGCCATTCCGCGGGCGCGGGCCTCGGCGCGGTGCTCGGCGCCAAGAACGTCAAGGCGGTCGTCGTGCGCGGCACGAAGGGCGTCAACGTCGCCGACCCGCAGATGGTCGCCGACCTGTCCGACTACATGATCGACCAGGTCATCGGCTCCAACAACAACCACGTCGTGCCCTCCACCCAGCAGTCGTGGGCCGAGTACTACGACAAGGGGTCCCGTTGGACGGCCAAGAAGGGCCTGTACTGGGCTGCCGCCGAGGGCGGCGCCATCGAGACCGGCGAGCCCAAGCCGCACGAGCCCAACACCATGGGCTACCGCTGCATGAAGTCGACCAAGGACCTGGGTCCCGAGGCCGAGAAGTACACCGTCAAGATGGCCGGCTGCCACGGCTGCCCCGTGCGCTGCTATGCCCAGGTGAAGCATCCGCAGATCCTCGAGAAGACCGGCTACGAGTCCATGGGTAACACCTGCGTGCCGAACTTCCCGTTCTCCTCCTATATGCAGAGCATGATGAAGGTGCCCGGCACCACCACGGAGGACGGCGCGCTCACCGAGCAGTCCGTGCTCTACAACCTGCTCATCCAGGCTGTCGTCGACGATCTGGGCCTGTGGTGCAACTACGCGCAGCTCTATCGCGACCTGGCCCACACCTACGTGGACGGCATCCTCGAGCGCGAGCTGGGCGACCAGTTCGCCGAGTACGGCTTTGACAAGATCATGGCGGGCGATCCGACGCCGTTCATCAAGATCCTGACCGACATCGCTTCCAACGACACCGAGAACAAGCCGATCGCCTGGCTGGGCCACGGCCCGCTCGTGTGGACGGAGAAGTGGAACGATGCCAAGTGGTATGACGATTCCCGCTCCTGCCTGATCAACTATCGCGGCTGGCCCGTGCATCACGCCATCGAGTGCTTCGGCCAGGTCGGCGGCCTGTACAACATGGTCTTCAACCGCGACGACATGATCCACTCCGCCGTCAACTTCCAGGGTTGCGGCCTGCCCATCGACCTCAAGAAGGAGATGGGTGCCGAGATGTGGGGCGAGGGCGCGGTCGACGCCGACAAGAACTACACCCCGATGAACGAGGCCAAGGCCGAGTTCGCCTGGTGGAGCATCGTCACCGACGTCCTGCATGACTGCCTGACCCTGTGCAACTGGGTGTGGCCGATGGCCATGGCCCCCGACAAGGACCGCAGCTACCGCGGCGACCTCGATCTCGAGGCGCAGTTCTACACCGCGGTCACCGGTCAGGAGGTCACCATCGACGACCTGTACAAGGCCGGCGAGCGCGTCATGACGCTCCAGCGCTGCAGCACCGCCCGCGGCATGCTCGACAAGGACGGCAACATGGGCTGCAACGACTTCCGCGGCGTCCACGATGTCATGACCGACTGGCCGTTCACCAAGGATCCGGACATCGAGCCGTTCACCGCCGGCACCGATAAGATGGAGCGCGAGGACTGGGATAGCGCCCTCACCATGCTCTATAAGCGTTTCGGCTGGGACGAGAAGCTCGGCTGCCCCACGAAGGAGTGCCTGGAGGATCTGGGCCTCACCGATCAGGAGGCTGAGCTCGAGGAGCTCGGACTGCTTACCGAGGGCGGCGCCGCATATGACGAGCGCACGCGCACCTACGACCATGTGCTCGAGAAGTACTGCGGCGACAACCCGGCGCTGAACGCGTAGGGCTCGGTCCCGAGAGGAGATAGAAATGGCTGACGAGATCAAGGAGACCGCGGGGACCGAGACCCCCGAGCAGGCTCCCAAGAAAAAGAAGAGCTGGAAGGGCAAGCGCCTTCCCATCGTCATCGCCGCGGTCGTCGTCGTGACCGTGCTGGGCGTTGCCGGTTGGGCATGGCGCGCGACCCCGCAGTTCTGCGACACCATCTGCCACAGCACGATGGGCAAGTACTACGACTCGTTCGTGAACGACTCGACGAGCCTTGCCTACCAGCATGCTTCCGCCGTGAACAACCAGTGCCTGGGCTGCCACGAGCAGACGCTGTCCCAGTCCATGCACCAGACCCAGGCGCAGCTTGCCGGCAGCTACAGCGAGCCGTTCGAGAAGGTAGTCTTCTCGAATGACTTCTGCCTGCAGAGCGGCTGCCACACGGGCGGCGGCGTGATGCCGGGCGCGACCGAGTCCTCCACGGCCGATTACCCGTTCGACCCGCACAGCACCTACCATGGCGTGCAGCAGTGCAACTCCTGCCACCTGATGCACGACCAGAGCGTCTTCACGTGCGCGAGCTGCCACCAGGTCGGTGCGTGGGAAGGCGAAGGCGGCGTGCCTGACGGTTGGGTCGTCATGGAGCTGGGCGATGGCAAGACGGGCGGCGTGCCGGATGGCTGGACCACCCCGATGCTGGTTCAGCAGGAGCGCGGCGAGTAGCCGCCTGCAGTGACACGCATGTTTTGAGGGACGGGCCGCACGGCCCGTCCCTTTTCTGTGCAGGGGCTGGGGAAATGGCGCTGCGGGCGCTTTTCCCGGTTTCGCTTCGAGACGCGCCCATATAATGGTGCGCAGACGAACGAAGAGGGGATATTACCTATGATCAACTACGATTACACTCCGCACGGCGTTTGCTCCCGTGCCATCCATGTCAGCCTGACCGACGACGGCTCGACCATCGACCATGTGTCGTTCGAGGGCGGCTGCAATGGCAATCTTAAGGCGATCTCCAAGCTGGTGGCAGGTCAGCCAGTCGCCAGGATCGTCGACATCCTGAAGGGCAACACGTGCGGCCCGCGCCCCACGTCGTGTGCCGACCAGCTCACGCATGCCCTGACGGAGGCGGCCGAAAAGGCTCGTGCATGAAGCTGTTCGGCAAGAACGGAATCACGAGGCGCCGCTTTCTTATAGGCGGCGCCGCTGCTACCGCGGCCACCGCCGCAGCCGTCTCCATGGGCGGCTGCTCGGGCAACGACAATACCGATGAGAGCGGGGAGCCCCAGATCGTCGACGATGAGTCGCAGGTCATCGACGCGCTCGACGAATACTCGGACGTCTCGGGCGAGTTCAACAACATCGCCACGTGGCAGCTGCCGCTCGGAACGCTGCTGTTCCATAGCGACGGCGTCTGGTCGGCGGCGATGATGGCACCTGAGTCGGCAGCCTCTCCCAACACCGTCGGCGTGCTGTCGCTGACATCGGGAAACCTGGTCACGCTGGTGAGCTCCGCCACGCGCGGCCGCCGCTACAACTTCCACGACGTTCGCTGCGGATCGGGCGTGTTCGCATGGCTCGAGGTCGACTACTCGTCGTTGACCTGGGTGCTGCTGGCGGCGGGATTTGCCGACGGGCAGCTGACCGGAGATCCCGAGCAGCTCGACCAGGGCGATTCCGATTGGGAACCCTCCATGTTCACGGCGGTGGGCTCGACGGTCTATTGGCAGAAGATGCCCAGCACCAACGGTTCGAAGACCACTGAGGCGAGCCACTGCTACCGTTGGTCGGTTGGCGATTCCGATAGCGAGGAGGTCTGGGAGTCCCCCGGCCGCTTCGCCACGCATCCGCGCGTCTGCGACAACGTGCTCACGATCTCGCCGCGCGTGCGCGCCGACGAGGGAACGTACTACGGCATGACGGCAGTCGACCTGAGCGATTCCAATTTCCGTCAGATCGATCAACTGGTCCTGCCGGCGGGCGTTCGCCCCTTCGAGGCGGTCTACATGGGGAGTTCGTTCGCCTTCGCCATCGAGGCGAGCTATTCGGGCAGCGGCATCCTCGGCAACATGGGCACGTTCATCGGCCGCGAGGGCGGCCCTTACGTCTATGTCGCGCGCGAGCCGGCCGCATGTCCGGCGGGCAAGGGCACGCGCTATCTCATCAAGACGCGCGCGTCGCACTGCATGATCGACACGGACGCGCAGACCTACGCGGTCTTGGCCTGTCCGGACCGTTCGCTCGACTACGGGGACTATCCTGCGAGCGAGGGGACGTGCGACCTGTTTGTGACCTATGCCACCACGAAGGATACGCAGGGCATTCCCGAAAGCGTCGTGGCCCGCGTATTCCAGCTGTAGCGCGGCCCGGATGGGTCCTTTGGGGACAGGTGCGTTTTTGTCGACGACATGTCGTCGACAAAAACGCACCTGTCCCCAAAGGACCCATCCGGGCGACCGGACGCTATGCGAGGATCGAGGCGATGGTTTCCGGTGAGAGCGGGCCTCGCGGCCGGGGCGCCGCGTCGCAGGGGAGAAGCTGCTTTTCCATCCACGTGACCGAAAGCCAGCGCCCGAGCTTGAACGCGCAGTTGTCGAATGTGCCGCAGATGCGGTAGTCCAGGCGTTCGTGAAACGCGATCGACCCCGTGTTTTCGGATGTGATGCAGGCGACGGCGAGCGCTATGCCCTGCGCGGCCATGAGCTCCTCGAGCTTGTGGAGCAGGGTGGACCCCAGCCCGCGGCCCTGATGGGCCGGATTGAGGTAGATGGATGTCTCGGCTGCCCACTGATATGCCGGGCGGCTCCTCAACGTAGAGTAGTAGGCGTATCCCGCGATGTCGCCGGATTCGGCGTCCTCGGCGACGAGGTAGGCGAAGTCTTTGCCGGTTGCCTCGATGCGGCGTCGGAACTCATCGAGGCTCGGGACTTCGAACTCAAAGGACACGACGGTATCGGTCACAAACGGTGCGTAGATCGAGAGCAGGCGCTCGGCGTCCGCTGGGGTTGCGGTGCGAATTTGGTAGGCCATGATGTCTCCTGGTAGAAATACGGCTCAGTGGGAATAATGTACTGCAACCGCCGGCGCTCGTCATTTGACGGGCATGTTGGCGTGCACATAATCAGCAATGAGCACAATGTGCGTTAGAATGAACGAATACGTCCCGGACGCGAGAAGAAAGGGGCCTGAAATGGCTTCGGATGCAAGAAAGATTCTGCTAGTCGAAGACGAGAAGGCAATTCGTGATGCTGTGGCCGCTTATCTCGAGCGCGAGGGGTATTGGGTTGTCGGCGTGGGTGACGGCCAGTCTGCCGTCGAGGAGTTCGAGAAGCATCAGTTCGATCTGATCGTGCTCGACCTCATGCTCCCCAAGCTCTCCGGCGAGCGCGTGTGCCGTGCCATCCGCGACACCTCCGACGTGCCCATCATCATGCTGACCGCGAAGGGCGAGGTCGAGGACCGCATCATCGGCCTGGAGCTCGGCGCCGACGACTACCTCATCAAGCCGTTCTCGCCGCGCGAGCTCGTGGCCCGCGTGCGCGCGCTGTTCCGCCGCACGCATCTGGCCGATGAGCCCCAGGTCGAGGTGCTCGACTTCGGCGATCTGGTCATCGACATCTCCGGCCATAAGATTTTGGTTGAGGGCCGCGAGGTCGACCTCACGGCTTCCGAGTTCAAGCTGCTCACTACGCTCGCCCGCCATCCGGGCCGCGTGTACAACCGCATGGAGCTGGTCGAGAAGGTTCTGGGCTACGACTTCGAGGGCTACGAGCGCACGATCGACAGCCATGTGAAGAACCTGCGCGCCAAGCTGGGCGACGATCCCAAGAAACCCAAGTGGCTGTTCACCGTGCACGGTGTCGGCTATCGTTTTGAGGCCCCGCAGCAACCCAAGAAAGATGAGGACGCCAGCAAGTAATGCTTCCGGCACGCTTGGTTACCGAACAGAAGAATAAACAGGACACCGAGGCGAGTTCCCGCGCGAGTTGGAACACGCCTCGTTCCGATTCCCGCACGCACATGAGCTACGGCACGCGCATGGCGCTCTCGTTCGCATTGACCTCGCTCATGACCGTGCTGATCCTGGTCTGCGTGGTCTCGGTGGTATGGGGCGGCGTGTTTTCCGAGTACACGCGCGCCAACGTGACCGAGATCGCACAGCTCACGAGCCAGAAGCTTGCGAGCATCTATGAGACCAAGGGCTCGTGGAGCCTCTCCGACCTGGCTTCACTGAGCGACTCCACCATGACATCGGATGATATCGGCCTGCAGGTGATGGATGTCGACGGCACCATCCTGTACGACGACACGTGGCCCGCCGCCCCGGTCGCCGCCGAGCTCAAGCGCCTCAGGGAAGAAGGGTCCTCCGGCGAGGAGAGCGATGACGAGAGCTGGCCCGCGCAGGCGCACAGCCTGGTGTCCACGGCGCCGACCGATGCCGAGGGCGCGGTGACCGAGCAGATCGTCACGAGCGACGGCGAGAACGTCGGCTCGGTGCGCCTGTGGGTCATGGGCAGCGACGTGCTGCTCACCAAGGCCGATGCGGCGTTTCGCGATCGTACGTTCAACGCCATGGTCATCGCCGCGTTCGTGGCCGTGGTGATTGCGCTGCTCGTCGGTCTTCTGGTGTCGCGCAGCCTCGTGAAGCCCATTCGCCGCATCACGGGCACGGCCAAGCAGATCCGAGACGGCGACCTGTCCGCGCGCACGGCCATGCGCGGAGACGACGAGATCGACCAGCTGGGCGAGACGTTCGACGAGATGGCCACCTCGCTTGAGAAGGACCTGAAGCACGAGCGCCGCCTGACGTCGGACGTGGCCCATGAGCTGCGCACGCCGCTGATGGCCATGCTCGCCACCGTCGAGGCCATGCAAGACGGCGTCTATCCCACCGATTCCGAGCACCTTGAGACGGTCGCATCGGAGACGCGCCGCCTGGCACGTCTCGTGCAGCAGATGCGCGACCTTTCCCGTATGGAAAACCGCACGGCCCCGCTCAACCTTGAGCCGGTGGACGTCGTCGCGCTCGCGCGCAACATCGTGAATTCCCAAGAGCAGCTGTTCGTCCAGCGCGACCTGCGCCTTCGCTTTGCCGATGAGACGGGTGGCCGCGGCGCCACCATCGAGATCGATCCCGACATGATCACGCAGGCCATCATCAACCTGCTCTCCAACGCCATGCGCTACACGCCGGAGGGCGGCTGGGTGGTCGCGTCGGTCATGCTCGACCGAAAGGACGTGCTCATCTCGGTTGCCGACACGGGTATCGGCATCGCCAAGGAGGATCTGTCGCGCATCTTCGGAAGGTTCTGGCGCGCCGATGCGAGCCGTGCGCGCGAAGCGGGCGGACTGGGTGTCGGCCTTGCGGTGACCAAGCAGATCGTCGAGCGCCATCACGGGTTCATCTCCGTGGAGTCGGAACTTGGAAAGGGTACGACTTTTACGATTCATCTTCCGCGTGAGCATGCACCCGAAGCGCCTTCAAGTACAATGAAACACTAGACTGTGCTCCTGCCGGTCAAGGAGATACTCGCGCCCGCCCCGTGCGGGCGAGTTTCTGCCGCTCCGAGCAGGCCAGTTGCACATCGGCACCTCCGGTGTGGGAGAACGTATATCTAGGTTAAGGAGTTGACCAGCGTGACTTCGATGGAGCGTCGTCCGGATTCCCAGGGCAAGGTTCGCGATATCTACGATGCCGGCGACAACCTGCTCATGGTTGCATCCGACCGCATCTCGGCGTTCGACTATATTCTGCCGAACGAGATTCCGTATAAGGGCGAGGTGCTGAACCGCATCTCCGCGTTCTGGTTCGATAAGTTCGTCGACATCGTCCCCAACCACGTGGTCTCGATCGATGTGAAGGACTTCCCGGCGGAGTTCGCCGACTACAGCGACTATCTGGCCGGCCGCGCCATGCTCGTCAAGAAGGCGGAGCCCATCAAGATCGAGTGCATCGTCCGCGGCTATCTGACCGGCAGCGGCAAGAAGACCTACGACCAGGACGGCACCGTGTGCGGCATCAAGCTGCCCGCCGGCCTGACCGAGGCCTCTAAGCTCCCCGAGCCGCTGTTCACGCCTTCCACCAAGGCCGATATCGGCGACCATGACGAGAACATCTCCTACGAGCGCTGCTGCGACATCGTGGGCGAGGACATCGCCAGCCAGCTTCGCGACCTGTCCATCAAGATCTACTCCGCAGCCGCCGATTACGCGGCGACGCGCGGCATCATCATCGCCGACACGAAGTTCGAGTTCGGCCTGATCGATGGCAAGGTGGCGCTGATCGACGAGTGCCTGACTCCGGACTCCAGCCGCTTCTGGCCGGCCGCCGAGTACGAAGAGGGCAAGGTCCAGTCCAGCTACGACAAGCAGTACCTGCGCAACTGGCTGCTCGCCAACTGGGACATGACCGGCGATGCGCCGCAGCTGCCCGCCGACGTCATCGAGGAGACCTCGGCCAAATACCGCGAGGCCTATGAGATCATCACGGGCACCGCGTTCAGGTCCATGAAGGAGAACAAGTAAGTGAGTACCCGCAACCCCATGAACAAGCGTAGCCAGGCGCAGCAGTCCGGCGACATGACCGGATTCACGCGCAAGTCGGCAGGTTCCGCCAAGCCGGCGCGCGCGGCCGCTTCGTCTGTGCGCGTCGTTCCGGCTTCCGCCAAGGAGAAGCGCAAGCAGGCCGAGCGCGGCGAGTCCCTGGCGGGCCTCTCCCGCGAGGAGAAGCGCGCCCGCAGGCGCGAGCAGCGCCTTCAGGAGGATCGCATCTATGCGGTCTCGAACGAGCTTCTCAAAGGCGAGCCCGACTACAAGAGCCGGCGCAGGGTGTTCTGGGTGTTGCTTGCCGTGGGTCTGGTCGCCACGCTGGCCGTGTGGCTGGTGCTGCTGGGCATCGATACCGGTGCTGCCGATATCGCCCAGCCCGTCCAGATCGTGGGCCTGGTCATCGCGTACGTCTGCATCATCGCGGCGTTCATCTACGATATCGTGCGCATCCGCCCGCTGCGCAACGACGCCCGCCGTCGTGCCGAGGGCATGTCCGAGGCCAAGCAGATCGCGTTGATCGAAGAGGCCACTGCCGCCGATCGCGCCAAGCGCGAGGCCAAGAAAAAGAAGTAGCTGCGCCGGAGGCGACGTGCACAAGGGCCGGCATCCTGTCGGCAACATGGATGGAATATGGGGTGCGTCGCCTGAGCGCGACGTGCCCCTTTTTTGGGCCCGCGCGTGCGCGTGATTGATAGGAGGAACCATGGATAGAGCCGAGCTGACCGCCGAAGAGGCCCGTGCCGGCATCAAGGCGCTCGCACCGCAGATCGATCGCTACGCGAACCTGATTGTGCGCACGGGCGTGAACGTGAAGCCCGGTCAGGAGATGGTGGTCCAGGCGCCGGTGGAGACCTGCGAGTTCGTGCGCCTGCTTGTCAAGCACGGCTACGCGGCTGGAGCCGGCCACGTGACGGTCATCTGGAATGACGATGCGGTGACGCGCATGACCTATGAGAACGTCGAGACCGCGTATTTCGAGCAGACGCCCGAGTGGCAGCGCATCCAGCTCGATTCGCTCGCGGAGGCGGGAGCCTGCTTCATCTTTGTCGAGGGCGCCGACCCCGAGGCGCTCAAGGGCATCGATCCCGCAAAGCCCGCCGCAGCCTCCAAGGCCCGCAACACCCAGTGCCGCTCTTTCCGCCGCGGCCTCGATTTCAACATCAACCCCTGGTGTATCGCGGGCGCTCCCGTCGCGGCATGGGCGAAGCACGTGTTCCCCGGCGTGCCGGACGACGTCGCCATCTATCGCCTGTGGTGCGCGATCCTGTCCGTCGCGCGTGCTGACGGCGCGGATCCCGAAAGCGATTGGGAGCTGCACAACGCGACGTTCGAGAAGAACCTGCGCTTCCTGAACGAGAGGCGCTTCGTCGCCCTGCACTACACAGCGGATAACGGCACGGACCTGACGGTCGGTCTGACTGACCGCCATCTGTGGGCGGGAGGCTGCGGCGAGACGCCGGACGGCCACCCGTTCTTCCCGAATATCCCGACCGAGGAGGTGTTCACCTCGCCGGATTGCGAGAAGGCGGACGGAATCGTGTACTCCGCGCTCCCGCTCATCCACCATGGCAACAAGATCGATCGCTTCTGGCTACGCTTCGAGGGCGGCCGCGTGGTTGACTACGACGCGGTGATCGGCAAGGACGCGCTCACGAGCATCCTTGCAACCGACGAGGGCGCTTGCCGTCTGGGCGAGGTCGCGCTCATCTCCAAGAACACGCCCATCCGCGAAAGCGAGATGCTGTTCTACGACACGCTGTACGACGAGAACGCGAGCTGCCATCTGGCGCTCGGTATCGGGTTCGCCGAGTGCTACGAGGGCGGGTACGGCATGACGACTGAGGAGCTGCGCGAGCGCGGGGTCAACACTTCGAGCACCCACGTGGACTTCATGATCGGCACCGACGACCTCGATATCATGGGCGTCTGCGCCGACGGCACGGAGATCCCCGTGTTCGTGAACGGCCAGTGGAGCTGGGAGTAGTTTGCCTCGCATGCCAACGTGGGCGGTAATGTGCGGCCGACGTGGTACAATGCCATTCGCGGGCCGTTAGCTCAGCTGGCAGAGCAGGGGACTTTTAATCCCAAGGTCTAGGGTTCGAACCCCTAACGGCCCACCACCATATGTATGTAAAAGACCCCGGCGACGGGGTCTTTTCATAGGTATTCGAGGAGGACGCATGACGCGCGACGAGGCACTGAGCGTGCTCGGGTTGTCGACGGGTGCCGGCCGCGAGGAGATCGCGGCCGCCTATCGCGAGCTCGCACAGATGCTCCATCCGGACAAGTACGGCGACAACAAGCGTCTTCGCGAACGCGCCGAGCAGCAGATGCGCGCCATCAACGAGGCCCGCGACGTGCTGCTCAAGGGGGCGCGGCCCTCGGCGCGCCGCCCGTCTGCCGCCCATGCCTCATCTCCTGCATCGATCGCGTTCGAGGCAACGGCACGCGCAAACGCCGCGGAGACCGCGCGGCTCTCGGTGGTGGCGCAGCTGCGCACCATGCGCGAGCGGCGCCGGTCGATGCTTGTCATGGCCGGTGTGGCCGCGGTGGTCGCGTTCGTCTGCCTGCGGATGCGTTTTGCCGGCGGCTTCGGGGCGACGATCGGCTCCATCGCCTCGATGGTTGCCGTGTGGGGCGTCATCGATGCCGTCATACTGTCCAGCCAGGTCGATGCGCTGCAGAAGCGCTCGCGCGAGCTGCTCCAGACGCGCGACGCCGCTCGCAAGATCGCTGAAGATGCGGCGAATCTGTAACCTGCGGGTTTGATTGCCGCCCTGTGCAGCATGACCGGGATACGCGGTAGAATAAACGGTTAGACCATACGATTGCCTGCGCGAGAGGATGCGTGCGATGCCCCAGAACAACCAGACGACCAGCACCGTCTCACCCGAGCTCGACGAGATGACCTGCGATGTGATCGGCATGTTCCTCGACGCGCTCGCCGAGGGTGATGATCCGGGAGTCGTCGTGTGCGTTGAGGACAAGGCGTGCAACCGATACGAGGTCGTCTTCACCGATGACGGTGAGGAGGCCTGCCTGAGCGCCGCGCAGGCGTTTGTGACCGAGCATGCGGCGCACGGCGTGTCCAGCGACGGCGTGGGCAAGCTCGAGCGCTATGCGATTGCGTGCACCGGATGCGTCGAGATCGACGGCGCCTATGAGAACGCGGTGCTCGTGAGCTTCTACGAGCGGGGGCTTGCGACGGGTTTTTCGGCCTACGTGCTCTACGACGGCGTTGGCGCCAAAGACAACTTTATGTGGAGCGACCCTGAACCTGCAGGTGAAGAGCCCGCGCTCTTCTAAGGTCCGCTACTATATATACGTTTTTTCAAACCGATTACCGAGAATATCGCACGCCCACCGATTGGGCATGCGTGCTGCAGTGAGGAAGAGGGACATATGCGCGTTGATAACCTGAGGGATATCGCCATCATCGCACACGTCGACCACGGCAAGACGACGCTGGTCGACAAGCTGCTGCGCGCCACGGATGCGTTCCGTGCCAACCAGCAGGTCGAGGATCGCGTGCTCGACTCCAACGACCAGGAGCGCGAGCGCGGCATCACCATTCTTGCCAAGAACATCTCCATCGAGTACAAGGGCGTGAAGATCAACGTCATCGATACGCCCGGCCACGCCGACTTCGGCGGCGAGGTCGAGCGCGTGCTGCGCATGGCCGACGGCGCCCTGCTCCTGGTCGATGCGTTCGAGGGCCCCATGCCCCAGACCCGTTTTGTCCTGCGTCACGCCATCGACTGCGGCCTGCGCGTGATGATCGTCATCAACAAGATCGACCGCGACGGCGCCAACCCCGAGAAGGCGTACAACGACTGCCTCGACCTCATGGCGGATCTGGGCGCTTCCGACGAGCAGCTCGAGTTCGCCATGGAGCACGTGGTGTATGCGAGCGCCATGAACGGCTTCGCCCGCCTTGATCCCGAAGACGGAAACATGGACATGTACCCGCTGCTCGACATGATCCTGGACGACATGCCGGCGCCCGACGTCGACGTCGACGGCCCCCTGGCCATGCAGTGCGTGACGGTCGACCACTCCAGCTACGTGGGTCGCATCGGTATCGGTCGCGTGTACTCCGGCACCATTCATGCCGGCGATCAGATCCTCGTGGTCAAAAACGACGGCGGGCGCGCCATGGCGACCGTGAAGCAGCTGTTCACGTTCGACTACCTCGGCCGCACCGAGTGCACCGAGGTCGGCGCGGGCGACATCGCGGCCGTGGTCGGCGTTGACTCCACCGACATCGGCGACGTGTACACCGACCCCGCGAACCCCGTGGAGCTCGACCCGATCGAGATCGATCCGCCCACGCTGTCCATCGTGTTCGAGGCGTCGACCTCCCCGCTCGTGGGTCGCGACGGCGATATCGTCGGTGCCCGTCAGCTCAAGGAGCGCCTGTTCAACGAGCGCGAGAACAACGTGACCATGCGTATCGAGGAGCTGCCCGACAAGAGCGGCGTCGAGGTTTCCGGCCGCGGCATCCTGCATCTGTCCGTGCTCATGGAGACCATGCGTCGCGAGGGCTTTGAGTTCCAGGTCGGCCGTCCGCGCGTCCTGATCAAGAAGGATGAGGACGGCAACCGCATGGAGCCGATCGAGCAGGCCGTTGTCGAGTGCCCTGACGAGTACGCGGGCAAGGTCATCGAGGTGTTCGGCAATGCCGGCGGCACCATGACCAACATGCAGACGGGCAGCACCGTGACGCATATCGAGTTTCGCATCCCCACGCGCGGCATCATGGGCCTGAAGAACCGCATCATGAACGTGAGCCACGGCGAGGGCGTGTTCTACCACACCTTCCTTGAGTATGGTCCCTATGCTGGTGAGATCGGCAACCGCAACAACGGCGCCATGATCTCCATGACGACCGAGAAGGCGGTGGCCTACGCGCTCGGCACGCTGCAGGAACGTGGCCAGCTGTTCGTCGAGCCCGGTACCGAGTGCTATGAGGGCATGATCGTGGGCGAGCGTTCCAAGCCCGGTGACATGGTCGTCAACATCGCGCGCACCAAGAACCTGGGCAACCAGCGCTCTTCCACGGCGGACATCGCGGTTCAGCTCGTTCCGCCGCGCACCTTCTCGCTTGAGGAGGCGCTGGAGTATATCGCCGATGACGAGCTGGTTGAGATTACGCCCAAGAACATTCGCCTGCGCAAGCGCCTGCTGAACGCGACCGACCGCAAGAAGGCCGCCGCGCGCGCCATGAGCGGCAAGTAAGAAGCGTTTTATCTGGTAGAACGCATATTTGCTATAGAGAAGCGCCCTATCCCCACCGTGGGGATAGGGCGCTTTTTCACGGAATACTGCTTTGCATATTAGTAATAATAAAAATTATTGTCTTCAGCCCTGTCAGAGAGCCTGAGAAAACAAAAAGAGGACTTTTGGGAACCCGGCATTGCGCTGGAAAAGCGGTCAATACGGTCAGTTTAGAGATCGAGACGCCGTTGCTCACGCTGCTGGCGATGCCGCTTGAGCCGATCGAGGGCCGCTTTCTTGCTTTCGCGATGGCGGCGACGTGCGATATCGGCTTGAACGCGCTCGCGTCGACCCTCGAGCTCCTCGATGGAGCGGTTGGTGGTTTCGGGGCGCGTCGTGGTGCGCGTGCGGCGTCGTGACCGATGGATCGCCTCGGCGATGTCCATGTCGGCCGGGCTCTTGATGTCGTAGGCGAGCGAGATGAAGCGCAAGAGCATGGTCGTCGCGACGCAGATGATCAACGCGATGATGTTGGAGATGCCCATATCCGCAAGGACCACGTAGGCGACAGCGCCGGCGATGGCGGCGACAGCGTAGAAATTGCTCGGTTGAAAGATTGCGGGCGTGCGTCCCAGGCACACATCGCGAATCATGCCTCCGCCGACCGCGGTGAAAAACCCCATGGTCACGCAGATAAGCGGCTCGAATCCGTAGACGTACGCCTTATCGGCGCCCGTGGCGGCAAAGAGTCCCACGGAGAAGATATCGAGGATCGCGATAAGGCGGTCCTGCTTCTCCAAAAGCGAGGGGATGACGAAAGTGATGGCCGCCGTGATAACGGATGCGGGCAGCGCGAGCGGCTGGTCGAGGAAGTAAACGCTTCCGACCTGAAGGATCATGTCGCGCAGCAGACCGCCGCCCAGACTGCAGACGACCGCAAGGCATATGGCTCCGATGAGATCGAGTTTCTGCTCGCGCGCGGCAAGCGCTCCGGTGGCCGAAGCGGTGACGACGGCGAGCATCTCGAATCCGATCGGGACGGGAACCATCTGGCTAGCAGCTCCTCCGCCGGCGTTTGCAGCGAGAAGGGCGGGGGTTGCGATGGAAAGCAATGCGGACATGAGGCAATCCTCTTGTAGGGTAGAAGCGGCTTGAAAACCTTCGCTATCTTACATGGAAATGAACCGGTGCATGACCGCTGAATACCCCGATGGCGGGGATTAGCCATATTTGGTTTCAGAAGGTAGTGCAAAGGCAAGATGGCGGAGAGAGAGGGATTCGAACCCTCGGAACGCTCGCGCGCTCAACGGTTTTCAAGACCGCCGCATTCAACCGCTCTGCCATCTCTCCGTGATTGGTAATGATAGCATCAAACGAAAAGGCGGATCGGCGGAAGGACGTGCGTGAACACAATCGAATCAGACGAGCGCTACATGCGCGAGGCTCTGGAGGAGGCGCGCAAGGCGGAGCGTTTGGGGGAAGTGCCCATCGGTGCGGTCGTGGTGTATGAAGACGAGATTATCGCGCGCGCCCACAACCTGCGAGAAACCGCAGGGGACCCGTCGGCTCACGCCGAATTCGCCGCCATGCTGCAGGCGTCCCGGGTGCTGAAGCGCTGGCGCCTGACGGGCTGCACCGTCTACGTTACGCTCGAGCCCTGTCTCATGTGTGCGGGCCTTATGGTCAACGCGCGCATCGACCGCTGCGTGTTCGGTGCCCCGGATCCCAAGGGCGGGGCGACGGGGACGTTATACCAGGTGAACGACGACCCGCGCCTCAACCATGCGTTCGAGGTGACGCAAGGCGTGCTGGAAGACGAATGCGCAGGTTTGCTCCGCGAGTTCTTCGCCACTCTACGCCAAAGGCGCAAGGCGGAACGCGAGAAAGAGAAGGCGAGCGCACCTTCTAGCGACGAGGCGTAGACGCAGGGGCCTGCATGCAATTTTAGGGACTGTCCCCAAAATTGCATGGGGTCTGGTACTATAGTGCAACAGCGCCTAGCGCGTTCGATGGGTTCGGGTGACGATATGTTCCGAATCTGGTCAGGTCCGGGAGGAAGCAGCCATAAGGAGCCTCTGCCGGGCACCCGTTCCCATCGAGCGCACGGGCGCTTTTTTGTTTTTCGGATCGGTCAAGATTCGGCCACGCTCCTGTCATGCTTTCCTTGAGGTACATCTGAGCGACCTGCATCTGGCGTATGATGATGTGAGGGAAACGCCGATCAATTCATTTCGCGCCGGTCGGCCTCGTGGCGGGCGCCGCGAAAGAAATTGATCGGCGTTTCCCTAACCGTGTTGTTCGGTCGCTTGGAGACAATGCCTATGCTGGAGCTAATCAAGCGCTTCTCGGGCGGATATGTTCGGTATTTCGTTATCGGTCCCGCCTGCAAGCTGCTCGAGGTCTTCTTTGATTTGCTGACGCCGCTGGTGATCGCGCGCATGATCGACGAGGGCGTGGGCTCGCACGACGCGGGCGTCGTCGTTCGCTACGGCGTGCTGTTGTTCGTGATGGCCGTGGTAGGCATGGGATTCACTCTCGTATGCCAGAAGATGGCGGCGCTCGCGTCGCAAGGCATGGGAACGGCGGTGCGTTCGCGCCTTTACCGTCGCATCAACGAGTTCTCGCACGCGGAGCTCGACCGATTTGGCACCCCGTCGCTTATCACGCGTATCACCAACGACATCAACCAGATCCAGCTCGCTTTGGCGCTGGGCATCCGCCAGCTCATCCGCTGGCCGTTTCTG
This sequence comes from Collinsella sp. An271, assembly GCF_002159695.1. Lineage (NCBI taxonomy): Bacteria > Bacillati > Actinomycetota > Coriobacteriia > Coriobacteriales > Coriobacteriaceae > Collinsella > Collinsella sp. An271. The sequence goes on from NZ_NFJE01000005.1 coordinate 176,202, forward strand.
GCGATCGGCTCCATGGTCGCGGCGCTGTTGATCGACTTGAAGCTCGGCTTGATCTTCCTGGTCTCGACGCCTTTGATCGGCCTGGTGTTCTGGATTGTCATGGCCCGGTGCGTGCCGTATTTCAAGCAGATGCAGGCCAAGCTCGACCGCATCGGGTTGATTACGCGCGAAGGGCTTTCAGGCGTCCGCGTCATCCGCGCGTTCGTGCGCGAGGAGCACGAGCGCGAGCGCTTCAGGGACGCGGCCTACGATCAGGCGGCCGTCGCGATCGCGGTCGGCAAGCTGTCGTCGATCCTCAATCCGGTGACGTTCCTCGTCATGAATCTCGGTGTCTGCGCCATCTTGTGGATGGGCGGCATCCAGGTGGATACGGGCGAACTCACGCAGGGCGAGGTCATGGCGTTCGTGAACTACATGACGCAGACGCTGCTGTCGATCGTGTACGTGGCGAACCTCGTCGTGGTGTTCACCAAGGCGAGCGCGAGCGCGTCCCGTGTGAACGAGGTGCTGCATTGCGAGCCGTCGATTGTCGACGCGGGCAACGAGCCGGTTGAACTGCCGACCTCCGGGGCCGTTGCTTCGGGCGAGGCTCCCTGTGCGATACGCATGGATGGCGCCTGCTTTGCATTCGGCGATGCCGAGGTGAACACGATCGACCGGGCGACGCTCGAGCTGGGACTCGGAAAGACGCTCGGTGTGATCGGCGGTACCGGTTCGGGCAAGTCGACGCTCGTGTCGCTGATGCTGCGCCTGTACGATACGCGTTCCGGTTCCGTCGAGGTCATGGGCGCCGACGTGCGCGCATGGCCGCTCAAGCAGCTGCGACACGTGGTCAGCATCGTACCGCAGCGGGCATCGTTGCTCTCGGGCACCATACGCAGCAACCTGACATGGCGCGATGCGCATGCGACGGACGATCAGCTGTGGGCCGCGCTGGAGATCGCGCAGGCGGCGGAGTTCGTGCGCAAGCTTCCCCAAGGGCTGGACGCACCTGTCGAGGCAGGGGGCAAGAACTTCTCTGGCGGCCAGCGCCAGCGCCTGACGATCGCGCGCGCCCTGGTGGGCGACCCGCTCATCTTGATTCTCGACGACTCCGCATCGGCGCTCGACTTCAAGACCGATGCCGCCCTGCGCCACGCGATACACGAGCGCGGGCAGCGCAGCGCCGCCGAGGGCGGCCTGCCGCTCACGACGGTGATCGTGAGCCAGCGCGTCTCATCGGTGCGCGACGCCGATGTAATCTGCGTCATGTCGCACGGTCAGGTCGCCGGACTCGGCACGCATGATGAGCTGCTGGCGAACTGCCCTCTGTACGAGGAGATCTGCCTGTCTCAGCTTAGGCGCGAAGAGCTCGGAGGCTCCGCTGCGCCCACGTCGGCGCCTACGGTCGACCGCCCGACGCGCGTCCGTCCCCAACTGGCAGGAGGTGAGGCCTGATGAATCCGTATGCATCTGCCGGATCGGTGTCCACGGTCACGGCCAGCGTTTCGGGAAACGATAATCTGAATGCCGACGGCAGCGGCGCCCCGCGCGGTGAGATCGGCGGCGTTCGCCTGTCGACCGGCGAGGTGACGTGCAGGCTCCTTTCATATGTCAGGCCGCATGCGGTCTCGTTCTCCATCTCCTTCGTTTCCGCTGCCATCTCCGTGGTCCTCCAGCTGTATACGCCCATTTTGATCGGACGCGGTATCGACCTCATCATCGATACCGGGCGCGTCGACTTCGATGCGCTGCTGCCGCTGGTGCAGGTGCTTGCGCTTGTCGTCATCGGCGCCGCGGCGTTCCAATGGCTGCAGGGCTATTGCGTGAACCGTCTCTGCTACGAGACGGTGCGCGACATGCGCATCCAGGCGAGCGAGAAACTCGGTCGCATGCCGCTTTCGTTCATCGATGCGCACCCGCACGGCGACCTCATCTCGCGCGTGGTCAACGATGTCGACCAGGTGGGTGATGGCCTGCTGCAAGGTTTCACGCAGCTGTTCACCGGCGTGGTGACCATCGTGGGCACGCTCGTGTTCATGCTGACGATCTCGGTTCCCATGGCGATCGTGGTCGTGCTCGTGACGCCCGCATCGGTGCTCGCAGCTTCGCTGATCGCTAAATTTTCCAACCGGAGCTTCAACGACCAGCAGCGCGTGCAGGGTCAGCTGGGTGGCTACATCGAGGAATACGTGGGCAATCAGCGCCTGGTCGATGCCTTCGCGCATGGTGACGAGGCTCAAGACGGTTTTGACGCCATCAACGGCGAGCTCTATGTTGCCGGCGAGCGCGCCCAGTTCTTAAGTTCGCTCTCCAATCCGGGGACCCGCTTCATCAATAACCTCATCTATGCGGTGGTGGCGGTTATCGGTTGCGTCGGCGTCATCACGGGCGTGCCGGCTTCGCTGACGGTGGGCGAGGTTCAGACGTTTCTGTCGTACGCCAACCAGTACACCAAGCCGTTCAACGAGGTGACGAGCGTCATCACGCAGGTCCAGACGGCCTACGCTTCGGCACGCCGTCTGTTTGCCCTGCTCGATGCCGTCGAGGAGCAGCCCGATGCGGCCGACGCTGCTGTCGTCGACCATCCCCAGGGCGGCGTGAGCCTGTCCCATGTTGATTTCTCCTATGTGAAGGACCGCAAGCTTCTGCAGGACATTTGCATCGACGCCAAGCCGGGTATGCGGTTTGCGCTCGTCGGTCCGACAGGCTGCGGTAAGACGACGCTGATCAACCTGCTGCTGCGATTTTACGATGTGGATGCCGGTCGCATTGAGCTGGACGGCGTCGAGACGCGCGACATCACGCGCGCGAGCCTGCGCAGGTCGTTCGGCATGGTGCTGCAGGATACGTGGCTGTTCGAGGGCACCGTTCACGACAACATCGCGTACGGCAAACCGGATGCCACGCGCGAGGAGGTTATCGCGGCCGCTCGCCGAGCGCATGCCGACAAGTTCATCGCGCAGCTGCCGCAGGGCTACGACACGGTGATCGGCGAGGACGGCGGGTCCTTCTCGGCAGGCCAGAAGCAGCTTTTGTGCATCGCGCGCGTCATGCTGACCGACCCTGCCATCCTACTGCTCGACGAGGCGACCTCGAGCATCGACACCCGCACCGAGCTGCAGGTCCAAGCGGCCTTCGACGAGCTGATGGACGGTCGTACGAGCTTCGTGGTGGCGCACCGCCTCTCGACGATCCGCAACGCGGACTGCATCCTCTACATGCGCGACGGGCAGATTCTGGAGCGCGGCACGCATGACGAGCTCCTGGCGCGCGGCGGCTTCTATGCGGAGCTGTACAACAGCCAGTTCAGTGAGGGGTAGAGCGGTCGTGGTCCTCCGGCGAATCGCGTGCAGAGGGTCTTTATATCAATTGTTTGGATTTGGTATCAACGTTTGAGGTATCGGAACCGGAGGTTGATACCAAATTCATCTACTGTCGCTTTTGCATCGTGACAAAAGGTTTAATCAGGGTGCGATACTCCTGCCGCAGCCAGACGGCTGCCAGATCTCCGATGGCCTACAGAACCTCGACGCCTGCGGTGGCGCAGGCCTGCAGGAAATCGGCGGGCAGGTTGCCGTCGCTCACGATGATATCGACGCGCTCGAGTCCGCAGACCGAAAACGTACTGCGGGTGCCGACCTTGCTTGAGTCCATGAGGGCGATCACCTCATCGGCCTGCTCGATGCACGCGCGCTTGAGGCTCGCCTCCTTGCTTGAGCCGCAGGAGAACCCGGTTTTTGGCGAATAGCCCGTCACGCCCATGAAATACTGGTCAAACGCCAGTTCCTTGACGGCGTCGACGCTCTGACTGCCGGTGATGCTCATGCTGTAGCGGTTGAGCTTGCCTCCGATGACGTAGACCTGCGGGCGCTCAAGGCGCGCAAGTTCGGCGGCGCAAGTGAGTCCCGAGGTGAAGATCAACGCGTTTTCGTCGGGTAGGGCGGCGGCAAATGCTGTGGTGGTGCTGCCCGAATCAAGGAAGATGCTCGTGTTGGGTTGAACGAGTCCGAGGGCCTTGCGGGCAACGAACTTCTTGGCTTCGGTGTTCTTGCCCGTTCGCGTGCTGAGCAATCCGTCGGTGCCGATGATCTGTTCAACGGAGCGCGCGCCGCCGTGGATGCGGACGATGCGCCCTTCGGCGTCGAGCGCCTTGAGATCGGTGCGGAGTGTCATCTCCGAAACGTTGGGGAAGTTTTCCTTCAGCTGTCGAAACGACACCGTTCCCATGGCTTCGACGAGCTCTACGATGGCATTGCGACGCTCTTCCATGCGATTCTCTCCGTTTGAAGTTGAGCATGTTGCTGTGAGATGCATCATAACAGAGCGCGGTAGTAATTAATCCCGTGCCGGTTTGAAATCAATGCCGCGGGCAGAAAGCGCTGCCCGCGGCATTGATGGTGGGGAGAAGCGGCGACCGCCCCCTGCTGACGGTCGCCGAAAGATGGGATCCGAGGAGAAACCGTCGTGCTACTCGGTCTCGGCCCAGTGCTCGAGCAGGTAGCGCTCGGCGGAGGGGCACCACAGGCCGCGGTTGGCCTCGACGATGTCTGCCAGGCCGGCGTAGCGCTCGTCCTCTGCGGCCTTGGAGCGCAGGTCGTCGAGGGCGGTCAGCGGCATGGAGATGTGCGTGTAGATGAGCTTCTTGCCGCCCGGGATCTTGGGCAGATTGAGCGTGGTGTCGGCTGCGGCATCCAGACCGCCCACGTGGGTGACCATGACGGACGGATCGACGCGGTCCGCCGCGGTGAGCTCCAGCGACTCCACCATGTCGGCGGTGTTCCCGCCGGTGGTGCCCATGACATGGTGGCTGCCGTAATGCACCTCGTAGAAATTGATGGGGGCGCTGAACTGCTTGTCGGTAGGGCCGGCGAAGAAGTTGAGGCAGCCGTCGCGGCCCATGATGGCCGAGGAGAGCGTGACGACCGGAGCGACCGGCGCGTAGCACAGCACGTCATCGAAGCCCGTGCCGCCCGAGGCCTCGCGCAGCGTGGCCACCGGGTCATCGCAGGCGCCGTTGTTGATGAACATGAGGTCGATACCGGTCTCGGCCTTAATCTCCGCAGGCGGAAAGAGCTCGGCGGCGCGGTCCAGACGGTCCTGGTTGATGTCGGCCACCACGACGAGGCTCGGGCGACGGTCGCAGTGCAGCGCGTAGGTGAGCGCGCCCAGGCCCATGGGGCCCGCGCCGGCCACGATGGCCAGCTTGCCGCCCTCGCGGATGCCCATCTCGTGCTCGTACACGCCCATCTGGGTGTGGTACGCGGCATGGAACGCGCCGATGGAGCAGCTCATGGGCTCGGCGAGCGACGCCTGGTAATACGCCTCGCCGGTGTACTCCAGCAGGCAGTCGCACTCCATGACCTCGGCGGGCAGGATGCAGTAGGTGGCGTCGCCGCCGCAGAACTCGTACGAGTAGCCCGGGCTCCACATGGTGCCCTTGTAGTTGAGCGCGGGCTGGATGGTGAACTTCATGCCCGGCTTGAAGCGGTCGGCCCACTTGGCACCCACCTCGACGATATCACCGGCGAACTCGTGACCCATGATGGCAGGGTGCTCGGCCACGTCCTCGTGCACGCGCTTGTGGTCGACGCCCAGCGTGGCGCACTTGTAGGTGGACATGCAGATACTGTCGGACACGACGCGCACGAGCACCTCGTCATCCTTGATGGGGGGCAGCTCGAACTCCTCCAGGCGAAGGTCGTTGGCCGCGTGCAGGCGGACTGCTTTTGCTTTCATGATTACTCCTTTCTTGACGCGCCGCAGATTGCAGCGCGAGATTTCCGATGGGGCGTGGATGAGGGGCTACAGGCGCGTGAGCTGCACCTGCTCCAGCAGGCGATCGATGTCGTCCCGCTTGGCGGGCTCGGTTCCTGGCTGCATGACGGTTGCGGCGCCCACGGCCATGGAGAGGCGCGCCGCCTGCTCGAGGGGAAGGTTCTGGTCGGCGGCGTACGCGAGGGCCGCGACGACGGAGTCTCCGGCGCCGACGGTGGAGATCACCTCGACGGCGGGCTGGTGCAGCCGGTATGCGCCCTTGTCGGTCACAAAGATTGCGCCCGCGCTGCCCATGGAGACCATGACCTGTTCGATGCCGCCGTCGACAAGTTCTTGAGCTGCGGCGATGATGCTGTCGTCGTCGGCAAGCTCGCGTCCGAGCATACGGCCGAGTTCGACTTCGTTCGGCTTGATGAGGCTCGGTTTGGCGGCGAGCCCTTCGACGAGCGCCTCGCCGTCGGCATCGAGGAAGACGCGAGCCCCGGCCTTGCGGCAGGCGCGCGTCCAGGTGGCGTAGGTCTTGGTCGGAGCGCCGGCGGGAAGGCTGCCGGAAAGCACGACGATATCGCCCGGATTGATCTCGAGCGCCAAGATGGCGAGTGCATCGTCGAGCATGGCTTTGGTGACTGCGGCACCTGGCTCGTTGATGTCGGTGTAGGTGTGCGAGACAAGGTCGACGACCTTAGTATTGGTACGTGTGTCGCCCTCGGCTGCGAACGCGCGCACGGGGATGCCCATCTCATCGAGAGCGGAGGTGATGAAGGAGCCCGATGCACCGCCCAAAAACGCAACGGCCGTGCTCGTGCCCCCCAGCTGCTGGATGGTCTTGGAGACGTTGATGCCCTTGCCGCCCGCATCCTGGCGGATGGAGGAGACGCGATTGACCGCATCCAAGGTGAAGTTGTCGACGTAGATGGTCTTGTCGACGGCGGGGTTCAAGGTAACGGTGTAGATCATCGCAAACCTCATTTCTGTTGTTTCGAAAGCTAAGTACAGCCTAAATCAGCGAAATACTTTGTCAATACAACAGTCAAAAATAGTGAAAACAAAAGTCCAGAACTGCCATTAACCGACTAAAAACTACCGTTTACAGTGCAAAAGCAAGGATTAGACAGAACTGTTGAAACAACAACAATAGGATACAGGCTATCGAATCGCTACCCACAAACGAAAGGGAGGACACGATGGCGATCAAAGACAAAGTGTCGTCATTCGGAAAGTTCCTGAGCGGTATGGTGATGCCGAACATCGGCGCCTTTATCGCCTGGGGCTTCCTGACGGCGCTGTTCATCGAGACGGGCTGGTTGCCCAACGAGCAGTTCGCGAGCATTACGGGACCGATGCTTTCCTATCTCATCCCCGTGCTCATCGCGGCTCAGGGCGGCTATCTCACCGGAGGAGATCGCGGACGCATCACCGGTGCCATCGCGGTCATTGGCTGCATCGCCGGCGCGCCCGACACGACGATGCTCATGGGCGCCATGGTGATGGGCCCGTTTGCCGGTTGGGTCATCAAGATGTTCGACAAGGCGATGGAGGGCCGCACGCCCGCTGGCTTTGAGATGCTTATCGACAACTTCTCGGTCGGCATCATCGGCATGCTGCTGGCGATGCTCGGCTACGTCGCCATCGGCCCGATCATGACGGCGATCCTCACCGTCCTTATGGGTGGCGTCCAGATTTTGATCCAGTACAGCCTCATGCCGCTGCTCGCGATCTTCATCGAGCCGGCGAAGGTGCTGTTCCTGAACAACGCCATCAACCACGGCATCTTCACGCCCATCGGCATCGCCCAGGCGCAGGAGACCGGACGCTCGATCATGTACATGCTTGAGGCCAACCCCGGCCCCGGTCTCGGCGTGCTGCTGGCATACTGCTTCTTCTGCCGCGACGCGAAGACGCGCCAGTCTGCGCCCGGTGCCGTCATCATCCACTTCTTCGGCGGCATCCACGAGATCTATTTCCCCTACGTGCTCATGAACCCCAAGGTCATCATCGCTCCCATCGTGGGCAACGCCTGCGCCATCGCGTGGTTCAGCTTCACCGGCACCGGCTTGACCTCTGCGGCTTCTCCTGGTTCCATCATTGCATTTTTGTCCATGACGCCGCCTGAGTTCATGGTCACCAATATCATCGGAGTCGCGATTGCCGCCGGCGTGTCGTTTGCGATCGCCGTCCCGCTGGTGCGTTCCATGGCCGTGGCGGATATCGATCGCGCAAGCGAGCAGATGCGCGAGATGAAGGGCACCTCCGAGGCCGCGGTCATCTCGGACACGAAGGACGGCAAGATCGTGTTCGCGTGCGACGCCGGCATGGGCTCCTCTGCAATGGGCGCCACCAGGTTCCGCAACCGCATCAAGGCGGAGCGCCCCGACCTGACCGTTGAGCATTCGAGCGTCGACACCGTTCCCGCCGACGCGGCCATCGTGGTGTGCCAGCGCGTGCTGTCCGAGCGTGCCCGCAAGAGCGCACCGACCGCGCAGATTGTGACCATCGACAACTTCCTCGACGATCCTGCGCTTGACGCGCTGTATGAAGCGCTTACCAAGCTCACCCGGGCCCACGAGCTCAAGAGCGACGAAGTCGCCGCTCCGGCGCTCGTGGAAGAGCCCAAGCCGGCCGAGGCGTCCGCGCCTGTGCTCAGCGTGACGGCCGACGACATCCGCGTGGGCTGCCAGACGCTTTCACGCGAGGACGCGATTAGGGCTTCCGGCGCGCTGCTCGTGGAGAAGGGCTGCGTCGACGCGAGCTACGTGGATGCCATGGTCGAGCGCGACAAGCTGACCAGCGTCTACATGGGCATGGGCGTGGCGATCCCGCACGGCACGAACGAGGCCAAGGATGCGGTGAAGCATACCGGCGTGGTCCTGCAGCAGTATCCCGACGGCGTGGACTTCGATGGCGAGAAGGCGTATCTGCTCTTTGGCATCGCCGGCAAGGGCAACGAGCATCTGGAGGTGCTGGCCGCCATCTGCAAGGCCATCGAGGACGAGAGCGTGCTCGAGAAGATGAAGACCACCGACGACGTGGCATGGATCGCCGACGTGCTGAACAAGGCGAACTAGCATCACCCGATCCCTTTCATGTGCGCGGGCCTCCGGTTGATCCGGAGGCCCGCGTATGCGTGCGGTGGGTGTATCGCACGGTTGATATGCGCGCCGTGCGGTTATCCGACGCCGAGCTGGGGTATAGAGCGGGGTGATTACGGTTTCATGACGAGTGACAGGGAGAGGGACGTGGACAAGAGGAACGTCGCGCTGCTCTACAACAGCCGTGGGGGCAACACCAAGATGGTCGCCGAGGCGCTGAGGGATGCGCTGGCTCAGCATGGTATCGAGGCGGAAGCGTGCGAGATCACCGCCGCCGACCTCGATGGTGCGCGCTCGGCGATCAAGCCTGCCGATGTGGTGCTGCTGGGCTTCTGGTGTGACAAGGGAACCTGTTCCGAGGAGGTGTCGGCGCTTTTGCCCGAGTTGTCTGGCAAGCAGGTCTTCCTGTTCGGCACGGCCGGATTCGGCGGCGCACCCGAGTATTTCGAGCGGATCCTTGCCGGCGTGAAGGCAAAGCTGCCCGAAGGCGCGGCGTATCTGGGCGGCGCCATGTGTCAGGGGAAGATGGGCCCGGCGATTCGCAAGCGCTATGAGGCCATGCTGGCGGAGAAGCCCGGTGACCAGCGCGTGCAGGCGATGATCGACAATTTCGACGCCGCGGCAAGCCACCCCGATGCGAGCGATGCGCAAAGGATCGCCGACGCGATGCTGGACGCTCTGGACATCAGGTAGCTGCGGATACCCCCGCGTGCCGCGGCGCCTTCCTGTGCGCACCGGTGAAAAAGCGCGCGCCCCTGTTCTCGATGGAAAACAGGGGCGCGCGCTTTATGATGACTGGCTACTGGATCTTGGTCGTTCCCGGTGCGAGGTTCGGATCGGTCTCGTTTGCTGCCGATTGGTATCGCGTCGTGTAGATGTTCTTGCCGTCGTAGAACATCTCGTAGTACTGCATCGTCGCGTAGTCGCTGCGGGCCTGAACGGCTTCCTCCAGCGTGGCGTTTCCGCCTGCGTCGGTGACGCTCGAGAGGTACCAGCGGCCGTCGGCGTCCTCAAAGCCCGTGGTGTTGATGGCGGGCAGCGCCTCGCGCAGGCTGATGAGCGACTTCTGGTAATCGCTGAGCGGCGCGCCGATGACGTTCATGAGAGCGGAGCCCAGGTAGTTGGTAGACAGGTCGACCGTCTCGCTCGTCTGGTCGTTGCCCGCCACGTCGTAGTTGGCCCAGATGAGGTAGTCGGTCTGCCACAGGCGCTCCTGATGCGTCGCCTCGTCCTCGTCGGTGAACCACAGGTCGTTGAAGCGCGAGGGGAAGAAGGGCTGGTGGTCGCCGAAGAACACCACGACGACCTTGCGGTCAAGCCGCTCCAGCTGGCGGATGAAGTAGCGCAGGGCCTCGTCGGATTCCTTGATCAGCGAGACGTACTCGTTGATCTCGGAGTCGGACATGCCGTCGATGCTCAGCTCGACGCGCTTGTCGACAGGAATGAGGCCGGTGTTGTAGCCGGAGTGGTTCTGCATCGTCACGTCGAAGATGAACTGCGGGTTGTTGTTGGTATCGAGCAGCTCGAGAATCTTGTCGTACGTGGCGCGGTCGGTGACCATGCCGCGCAGCGTCTCGGCATCTTGGAAGTCCTCGATGGCCAGGAAATCGTCGAACCCGAAGTCCTCGTAGACGTTCTCGCGGTTCCAGTTCGTTGCATGGTTGGGGTGCATCGCCACCGTGTCGTACCCGAGGTCCTTGAACTGACCAGCGAGGTTCTCGGCGTCCATGAGGTTGTAGATGGTGTAGGGGTACACGCCCGTGCCGAGGTTGGACATTGAGTTTCCGGTCAGGAACTCGTACTCGGTGTTGGCGGTGCCGCCGCCGTACGCCGAGACGTAGAGCTTGCCGCGCTGCAGGCAGTCCGACAGGCTCTTGAAGAACTCGGGACCGGTGTAGTCCGCGTGCATCTGCTGGTAGATGGACAAATCGGCGAACGTCTCGTTCATGATGGCGATGACCGTGGGCTCCTCCTCATCGAACTGGGCCTCGGCCGCGGCGCGGTTCTCGTTGGTCGCGTTCTGCTCATCGTAGGCGCGCGCGTACTCATCGATGAGGGCCTCGGCCGCATCGACGCTGTAATCGTCGGGCTTGGGCGGGTTGATGGTCTGGGCGCCCGAGATGAAGGCGGGCAAAAATCCCTGGCGGTAGTAGCTCTCGAGCGGGCGCCACGTGTAGATCGTGATGCCGAGGGTGTGGTAGTAGTCGATAAGGGTGACGTGCGCACCGACCCCGCCGATAAGAAGCAGGCCGACAAGCAGGTTGATGATGAGGCCCTTGCGCGAACGGGCCTCGGGGGCGGGACGCAGGGTCCCGGCAAGCATGGCGAGCACCATGGCGATCGCGGCGCATGCGAGAGCATACAGGCAGAACGCGGACAGCGTGTAGGTGTAACCCGTCCCCGCCACAGCCGCCGCGGTCGAAAGGGCGGACAGGTCGCCCGGCGTGATGGGCATGGACTTGAAGGTGATGACGAAGTACTCGGCGACGCCGATGATATAGAGGATGAGCGCGAGGGCGGCGCTTGCGGCACCGCGGCGCTGGAGCACCAAGAAGAGGCCCGTGAGAACGCCGGCGATCAGGCCGAACTCAAGCAGCAGGCACAGCGGATACATCCAGGTCAGATCGTGGTTCGATGAAAGCTCGAGCCCGAGCGTGGCGGCGGTACTCGCAAGCAGCATGAACGCGATGGAGAGCACGAGGGGGTGGGGGAAGCGCCCGGTCGGGGACGTCAGGTCTTGCAGGCGGGATGCAAGCTGCTCGCGGTTGAAGGCGGCGGTCGCGCATCCGGTCAGGATGATGTTCAGCACGAGTGCGGAGAGCAGGTCATCCTGAACGAGCCCGATGCCCGACCAGATGGCGATAAAGGCCTGGAGCAGGGCGAACGCTATGCCCCATGCGATGGCATAGGGGGAGATGGATCCTTGCCCGGAGCGGGCGCGACGCACGGCGAGGGCTGCAGAGGTCACCGTACCGGCAAGGCCTAGACACGTGATGATCGTTACGACCATGGCGGAAAACTCCTTTATGGGCCAGGCGGCCCAAAGATTCTTAACCAAAAGGTGACATCGTCTTGATGCTGCAAGAACCAATGGTACAGAACGATTGTCGAGATTGTATCGACTCGACAAGGACCGCACAGTTAGGATGAGAAAACAGCTGGAATACACGCGTGCATGCTCGGTTGTACGCGTGAATGGTCCGCCCGTAGATGATGGAGGATGTGCCTATGAGCGACATGACCCCTGCCTGGAATAACGCCGTGCTCGATGTCATCGAGCGGCGCAGCTCAACGCGTCGATTCGCGCCCGAGCCCGTTTCCGACGCCCAGAGCGAGGCGGTCCTGCACGCCGCGACGCGCGCCTCCTCGGCGGGCGCGATGATGATGTACTCCATTATCGACATCCGCGAGCAGGCGACGCGCGACCGGCTGGCGGAGCTTTGCGACCATCAGCCCATGATCGCGCAGGCTCCGTGGGCGCTCGTGTTCGTGGTGGACTATTGCAAGTGGATCGACCTGTTCGAGCACGTGGGGTGCTTCGACGAGGCGTTCGTCGAGCGCACAGGCAAGCAGCCTCGTCGGACCCCGGGCCTGGGGGAGTTTGCCATCGCGGCGCAAGATGCGGTCATCGCCGCGCAAAACGCGGTGATCGCTGCCGAGGCGGTTGGCCTGGGAAGCTGCTATATCGGCGATATCGTCGAGAATGCCGAGGAGGTGGGCGAGCTGCTCGGGTTGCCGGAGCATACGGTGCCGCTCAGCATGCTCATCTTGGGCGTTCCCGCAAAAGAGCGTCCCGCGACGCCCCATCCCGTCGAGAACATCGTCATGTCCGAGCGCTATCGTCGTGCGGACGAGGCGACGCTCAATGCGCAGATAGCGGAGATGGATGCGATGTTCCGCCCCCATGCGCAGGAGGCGGGGGAGCGGGTGGTCGACATCTACACCCGCAAGCACACCTCGGACTTCATGAAGGAGATGGGCCGCTCGATGGAGCGGTGGCTCGAAAACTGGTAGACGCCGCGGGGCCGGTACGTTTTGGATGGGGACAACCCCGTCCAAAACGTACCGGCCCCGCTCAAAAGTGCCAGCTCGGTTGGCCTGTTTACGAGTGCTGCGAAGGATAGACGCGCGTCAGATGCTCGACCGTCTTGAACTTGGTGAACAGCGGCACGTACTCGTAGATGACGTTGGAGTTCTCCAGGCCGTACCACTGAACCGGCGAGCCGGCGTGACGGCGGATCGCGTACTTCAAGGCGATGGCGCTGCGCTCGCTCGGATCGACGTCGGACTCGGGAGCCAGCGTCTTGTAGACCATGCAGAAGCGGAACGAGCCGATTGGGCCCGGCGTCTTGTATACCGAGTAGTCGCTTTTCTGCGGCGGCAGCTCGCCGGAGGCGGAAAGGTCGCCGACGACCTGGCGCAGGTAGGCGTTCACGCGCTGGTTGACCTTGTAGCCCAGGTAGAACGTCACGCGGAACACGTAGTCGGTGCCGAAGTTCTCGACCGCGTACTCGAACGTATGCGGCTCGTCGGTCACCTGCACGTTCAAGAACCAGTAGGCCTGCGCGCGCTTGGGATGCTTGTCGAAGATGGAATACAGGATGTCGCGGTCGAGATAGTCGGTGCGGGTGTTGTTGGTGAGGTACACCAGGTTGTCGCACAGCTTGTCGTAGGTCTCGTCGTGACGCAGGCGGTCAAGCTGGTCGAGGTAGGAATGGATCGGCAGGAGGTTCGCCTGGCGACGCTCGACGCGGCTGCCGTTGTACCAGCTGACCATGATGGCCATGATCAGCGCGGCGAGCAGGATGGTGAAGTAGCCGCCGTGGAAGAACTTGGTGAGCGACGAGAAGAAGAAGAAGCCCTCGAGCGCCACGAAGAACACCACGAAGATGAACGGGAGCACCTTCACCTTGCGGATCTTATGCAGATAGAAGAACAGCAGCACGGTGGTGCAGATCATCGTGATGGTGATGGCCAGGCCGTAGGCGGCCTCCATGTGCGCCGAGGACTGGAACAGCAGCACGACGACGATGCAGCCGGCCCACATGACGTAGTTGACCATGGGGATGTAGAGCTGGCCTTTGGTCTCTGCCGGATAGAAGACCTGCATGTGCGGCATGAGGTCCAGGCCGCTCGCCTCGGAGACCAGGGAGAACGCGCCGGTGATGAGCGCCTGGGACGCGATGATGGCCGCGCAGGTCGACAGCACGACGCCGAAGGGGCGGATAGCGTCGGGCAGCATCTGGAAGAACGGGTTGAGGTCGGCGATGCCGAACAGCTCGGTGTTGCCGGCGTTGGCGAGCAGCCATGCGCCCTGGCCGAGATAGGAAAGGATCAGGCAGATCTTCACGAACGGCCAGGTGGCGTAGATGTTGCCGCGGCCGACGTGACCCATGTCCGAATACAGCGCCTCGGCACCCGTCGTGGCGAGGAAGCAGCTGCCCAGGATCATGATGCCCGCGTGGTTGTTGGGCGAAAGCAGGAACATGATGCCGCGGACGGGGTTGAACGCCTTGAGCACCACGGGGTTGCCCAGCACGTGCATAAGGCCGCTGACGCCCAAGAAGATGAACCAGAACGTCATGACCGGGCCGAAGGCGCGACCGATCTTGGAGGTGCCGGCGCGCTGGACGATAAACAGCGCGCAGACGATGATGAGCGTGATGATCACCACGTTGAGCTGGTTGTTCCCCATGATGGCGTGCACCTCGGGGATGGTGCGCAAGCCCTCGATGGCGGTGGTGATGGTGACCGCGGGGGTGAGCACGCCGTCGGCGAGCAGGGCGGATCCGCCGAGCATGGCGGGGATGATCAGCCATTTGGCGCCGCGCCGCACGATGCTGTAGAGCGCGAAGATGCCGCCTTCGCCGTGGTTGTCGGCGCGCAGCGAGATGAGGACGTACTTGACGGTGGTCAGCAGGGTCACCGTCCAGATGACGAGCGAGATGGCGCCCAGGATAAACTCCTCGTTGACGGACATGATGCCGCCGTTGCCCGCGAGCAGCGCCTTGGTGACGTACATCGGCGACGTTCCGATGTCGCCGTACACGACACCCAGCGTCACGAGCATGGCCCCGATGCTGATGGGGATTTCAGGAGAATGCTGCGCAGATGATCGCTCAGCAGCATTCGCATTACGGGAAGATCCCATGATGTTCGCTTCTCCCTTGGTAGGACAACAGAATTGCCAGTAATTATCGCAGCTTTGCGCACTTATGCAACGTGGCGGGCCGTCTGCCAGACGAACCCGTCCCCGGTGGCGATTCGGCTACGGGAGACGGGTTCTTGTGCGGAGGGGCGCGGGGGCCTATCGGTTGGTGATGATGAAGCAGCGGTGGATGCGCTTGTTGCGCGCAAAGTCCTCGGGGATGGTCTGCTCGGTGATGTCCTCGACTGCGATTCCCGCGTCGGCGAGCGCGCGCTCGTCCAGGCGGAAGGTCCGCAGGTTGCACGAGAAGATGGCGCGTCCGCCCGGCGCCAGCAGATCGGAGAGGGCGCACAGCAGCTCGACGTGGTCGCGCTGGACGTCCCATGTCCGCTCGCCCATCTTGGTGGAGTTGGAGAAGGTGGGCGGATCGCAGAAGATGAGGTCCCACGTGCGATGGGCGCGCCGCTGCTCGGCGACCCATGCCAGGACGTCATCGCGCACGAAGCGATGCTCAGGTCCGGTGAAGCCGTTTTGAGCCATGTTGTGGCGGGCCCAGTCCAGATACGTGTTGGAGAGGTCGACCGTCGTTGTGCTCAGCGCCCCGCCGTCTGCGGCATAGCACGTGGCCGTTCCGGTATAGGCGAACAGGTTGAGGAAGCGCTTGCAGCCCTTGGCGTACGTGCGCACGAGGTCGCGCGTGACGCGGTGGTCGAGGAAGATGCCCGTGTCGAGGTAGCTGTTGAAGTTGGCTGTGAAGGTCAGGCCGCCCTCCTGGATGTGGACCGCGCCCTGCTCCCAGGCGTTTTGATGGGTCTGGGCACGACCCGTCTCGCGCGCGGAGCCTCCCGACGACGCCCCGCCGCCCGTGGCGTACTGGGAGCCGCCGCGCGAACGGGTGCGCGAGCGCGCGGCGACGTGGTCGGGGTCGACCTTGAGGACGCGCGGGGTGATCTCGAGCATGTCAAGCAGGCGCGCCTGCGCGAGGGAGGGATCGATCGACTTGGGCGCCGCGTATTCCGCGACGACGACCCAGCGGCCCGGCGTGTCGGGAGCCCCTTCGTACAGATCGATGGCTGCGGAGTAGTCGGGAAGGTCGGCGTCGTAGACGCGGTAGCAGGTGACGCCCTCGCGCTTGGCCCATTTGCGGCGCAGGCGCGCGACCTTTTTGAGGCGTGCGGCGAACTGATCGGATTCGGGGACGAGCACGGCGACGGGGGAGCCGTCTCCCACGTCCACGGTGGCGACGGTCTCGACCGGTGCCGACGTGCGTTTCGATGCACTCGGGTGCGTGTCTGCGACTGCGTCCGATCCCGCGTCGGCGGAGCCGTGCGAGCGGTCGAACAGGACGAGGCGCGCGTCCTCGTTGTTGGGCTTGATCGCGATGTCGGCGGTCGGGCGCATGCGCAGGGCGACCTCGAGCAGGCCGTCGCGGGAAAGTGCCGAGACGGGCGCGCATCGCAGCGGGGCGAGCGCCGCGAGCTGTTGGATGAGCCTTGATGCGCGGGACGCGTCGTTGAGCCTGAGCGTGCACATGTTGGCGGCGAGCACGTGGGTGTCCGAGGGGCTGCCGAGGTGCGCCGATATCGCCTCGACGGTCGGCTGGACGAACGTAACGATACCGCCCGCACCGGCTGCTTTGATCAGACGACGGGTGCGTGCGAGCGCGGCGGCATCGAAGTCGGTCGCGATGATGCGCGCGTGCGCCCGCCCGGCCTGTTGAGCTCGCTGCCTGGCCTCTGAGCGCATCCGATCCCATGCGGCGCGGTCGTGTTCCGCCCAGCACGAAAAGCCCCAGCGCGTGCGCTCGAGCCCCGGTGCGCGGCCGGCCGCAATCGATGCCGCTTCCAGAAGGATTCCCCCATCTGCGCAGCAGGGGTCGATCAGCACCGGTGCGTCGTCCGCGTCGCAGCGCGTTTTCCATGCGACCTGCGCCAACACGAGCGCGGCGTAATCGGGGCGCAGGGCAAGCGAGCCTCCCTGGCGGCCGATCTCGCGGGGCAGGCGGCGGAACAGCGGCTCGCCCGACAGGTCGAGCTGCAGGCTGGCGCGGTCGTCATGGAGGGCGATCGAGATGCGGGCATCGGGGTGCCCGGTGTCGACATCGGCGCGGACGCCGACCTCGTCGGCCAGGCGGTCGCAGAGGGCGTCTTTGGCGCGCAGCGCGGTGAAGCGCGTGTTGCGCAGGTTCCCGTTCGTACCCGACGCCGTGATCGCGATGGTCGAGCCGCGCCCCAGGATGTCCTCCCACGGCATGGTATAGACCTCGTCGTAGAGCTCGTCGGCATCGCGGCAGGTAAAGCGCTTCAAGACCACGAAGATGCGGCTTGCCAGACGCGACCATAGGCAGGCGCGCTCCGCGTCTGACGGGGCGCCCGCAAACGACACGCGCCCCTTGAGCTTGCGCACCCGCGGAAGACCCAGGTCGCGCAGCTCGTCGGCGAGAGCGCTTTCAAACCCTTGAGGGCAGCTTGCATAGAATTCCATGAGGGGCCTTTCTGGATGGATGTGCGCGGCGCGCGGGATCGTACGGATATGGCGCGGGCGAATGGAGATGCGCTGAAGAGCGCGCAAGATGATGCCGGTATCGGCATCGCACCATTATATGATGAAGCGAGCGACAAGAAGGGAGACAGGCACCCATGTACGATACCCCTGCCGTGGCGTTCTTCGATGTTGACGGGACGCTCATTTGGCACGACCCGGACGCCAATGCGGCGCAAAACGTTGCGCACGCGCAGGTGACGCCGGGGGTGAAGCGAGCGTTCGATCGCCTGCACGCGCGGGGGAATCTGTCGTTTATCTGCACGGGCCGTCCTCGCAACCTGATCAACCAGGGACTTCTCGATCTCAATCCGACCGGGCTCATCACATCGTCCGGTGCATGTCTGTTTTTCGAGGGGCGCAAGGTGTTCGAGCGGACGATCGACCTCGACCTTCTGCACGCGACGGTCGATTGGCTGATGGGGGAGGGCATCGAGGTGCTGTTCGAGGGCACGGACTGCTCTGCCGCCCTGCTTCCGAACGGCGGCGTCTACACCGATATCCCCGGTGCGCTCTCCGTCCATTCGTGGGAGGAACTGTGCGCCGCGACGGACCTGCGCTTCAGCAAGTTCTCCTATGCGGGCGACATGATCGAGCGCGTCGAGCAGATGGGCGAGCCCCTGCGCTCCCATTACACGTTCTACAACCTGGGGCTCGGTGCGGGCGAGGCGGGGCCCGTGGGTATCGACAAGGCCTTCGGCATCGCGAAGGCGCTGGAGCAGCTGAACCACAGCACGAAGAACACGTACGCCTTCGGCGACTCCGAGAACGACCTCCCCATGTTGCGGGCCGTCGAGACATCGATCGCCATGGGCAACGCCATGGGTGTTGTCAAGGCGCAGGCCGATTACGTGACCGATTCCGCCGCGCACGACGGCGTGGCTACCGGCTTGGCACACTTCGGTTTGATTTAGCGCGGGTTCATAGGGCATGTCCCGGCACCTCGAGGGGCTCGGATGCCGTGCGCGTTGAGGCTCCACGAATTTAGTATTACTATATTAGTGATGACATAGGTCGAGAGCGCCCATAGGTTCTAGGCCAAATGCGTGTCGGCACGCATCCTCCTCAACGCCTTGCGGTGGGTGCGGACCTGCGTGGCAGAGACATCCAAACGGTTTCCGTTTGGAATGACGAAAAGGCGCGCTGGGTCATCATTCACGCCATGCCGGTCACGCAGAACGTCCTTCGAGAGCTCGGCATGATAGGGGGAAGACGATGAGACCGTTCCATACAGAAGACGGGTCACTTGTAACCGAAGACATGCTGATCGAGGCTGCGGAACAATGGGACAAGGGTGAAGTCCCCGGCTCGGCCGGGGTTGTTCGTCCCGGTCGGCCGCGATTGGCAAATGAGCCGACGGCAACTATGTCTTTCAAACTCCCTCAATCGCTCGTGTCGTACGTGAAACGTGCTGCCAAGGCGACAGATCAATCTACGTCGAAATTCATACGCGATGCCGTGGTGGAGAAGGCCCAAAGGGTCCTTTCTTCTCGCTAGTCTTTGTTAGACCGCCCTGGATGCGGAGCCCGCGCGAGCGTGCGCGCCGAAGGGGTGTCCCCAGCATGCAAAAGTGCATGCGGAAGGTACGTCCCCGATATGCACCCGCGGCGCCTTCCCGCAAAAACCGTCGCAACGCCAGACATGGGTTGGAACGAACCCGTCCCCAACCAACCAGGCTGACCGCCTGGCCTAAGCCCTCGTTCATTCATGAAAGAGCGGGTGCCATTTTGACGTTTGCCCAGGATTCGATTGTTCGACACCTCGCTTATTCATGAATGAACGAGCCGGTAGAGGCTTAAAGCATGTCGCCATCATGCGAGCGGCCCCGCGCATCCATGAGATGCACGGGGCCGCTTCAGGTGCTATGAGGGTGCCGGTTACTCCAGCTCGAAGGCACCGGTGTACAGCTGGTAGTACGTGCCGCGCTTGGCGATCAGCTCGTCGTGGCTGCCGCGCTCGATGATGCGGCCGTGGTCGAGCACGATGATCGCGTCGGAGTTGCGGACGGTCGACAGACGGTGCGCGATCACGAACGTGGTGCGCCCGTTCATCAGGGCGTCCATGCCGCGCTGCACGATGGCCTCGGTGCGCGTGTCGATGCTCGAGGTGGCCTCGTCCAAGATCATGACGGGCGGGTCGGCAACGGCGGCGCGGGAGATCGAGAGCAGCTGGCGCTGGCCCTGGGACAGGTTGGAGCCGTTGTCGGTCAGCATCGTGTTGTAGCCCTCGGGCAGGCGCTCGATGAAGCCGTGCGCGCCCGCGAGCTTGGCCGCGGCGATGCACTCCTCGTCCGTGGCGTCCAGGCGGCCGTAGCGGATGTTGTCCATGACGGTGCCGGTGAACAGGTTCACGTCCTGCAGCACCATGCCGAGCGAGCGGCGCAGATCGTTCTTCTTGATCTTGTTGATGTTGATGCCGTCGTAGCGGATCTTGCCGTCGGCGATGTCGTAGAAGCGGTTGATGAGGTTCGTGATGGTGGTCTTGCCGGCACCGGTGGCGCCCACGAAGGCGATCTTCTGGCCGGGCTTCGCCCACACGCTCACGTCATGCAGCACGGTGTGGCCGGGCTTGTAGCCGAAGTCGACGTGGGACAGGCGCACGTCGCCCTCGAGCGGCACGAGCTCGACGGTGCCGTCGTGATGCGGGTGCTTCCAGGCCCAGCGGCCGGTGTGCTTGCCCGTCTCGACCTCCACGAGCTGGCCGTTCTCCATCTTCGTGTTCACGAGCGTGACGTAGCCCTCGTCGTGCTCGGGCTCTTCGTCCATGAGCTCGAAGATGCGCTCGGCGCCTGCGAGGCCCATGACTACGGCGTTGATCTGCTGGGAGATCTGGCCGATCTGGCCGGCGAACTGCTTGGTCATGTTGAGGAACGGCACGGTGACGGCAACGGAGAAGGCCAGGCCGGACACGGACACGTTGGGCGTGCCGAAGGCGATGAAGATACCGCCGGCGAGTGCCACGATGACGTACATCAGGTTGCCCAGGTTCATGAGGATGGGGCCCAGGGTGTTGGTGTACATGTTGGCGGCGCGGGCGGCACGGAAGAGTTTCTCGTTGCGGACATCGAAGTCCTCCTGCGCGGCGTCCTCGTGGCAGAAGACCTTCACGACGCGCTGGCCGTTCATGATCTCCTCGACATGACCCTCGACCACCGAGATCTCATGCTGCTGCGCCACGAAGTTGCGGGCGGAGCGGCCGCCGAGCTGCTTAGTCATGTAGGCCATGAAGCACACGCCCAGGATGACGACGAGCGCCATCCACACGCTGTAGTACACCATGACGCAGATCACCGAGCAGCAGGTGATGACTGTCAGGCAGATGTTGGGCATGGACTGCGAGATCATCTGGCGCAGGGTGTCGATATCGTTGGTGTAGTAGCTCATGATATCGCCGCGCTGGTGCTGGTCGAAGTAGCTGATCGGCAGATCCTGCATGTGGTCGAACAGCATCTCGCGGAACTTCTCGAGCGAACCCTGGGTGATGATGGCCATGAGGCGCGTCTGGGTGAAGTTCGCGGCGAGCGTGACGGCGTACACGCAGATGAGCGTCAGCGTGAGGGTGGTGATGCTGCCGGACACCGATGCCCAGTCGCCCGACTCCCACGTGGCGGTCACGATCTCGAGTGCGCGCTGGATGAAGGTGGCGGGCATGGCGGACAGGATGGCCTGGACCACGATGCACACGACCACGATGGGCAAAAGCTTGGGATAGAACGTGAACAGGGTGCGGATGAGGCGGCCGAGCGTCTTCCCGCGCCCGCCGCGTGCGGGCGCTGCGGGCGCCTGGCGGCCGGCGACGTTCTGGCGGCTGGCCTCGTATTGCTTCTTGGCATCGCTGTTAATGCTCATCGGCGACACCTCCTTTCGCGGTTTCGGCTTGCGTGGCGGGATCCTTTTGCGCCGAGGCGTCGTCGTGGACGGCTGCGGCCTCGGTGTCCTCGTCGTTGGTGCGGTTCTGGGACTCGTACGTGTCGCGGTAGATGTCGCAGGTCTGCATGAGCTCGTCGTGCGTGCCCAGACCCACGATATGGCCGTTGTCGAGCACCAGGATGCGGTCGGCGTGCTCGACGGAGCTCGTGCGCTGCGCGATGATGATCTTGGTGGTCTCGGGCAGGTACTGCGCCAGACCCTCGCGGATGAGCGCGTCGGTCTTGGTGTCGACGGCGCTCGTGGAGTCGTCGAGAATCAGGACCTTCGGGCGCTTCAGCAGGGCGCGCGCGATGCACAGGCGCTGCTTCTGGCCGCCGGATACGTTGGTGCCGCCCTGCTCGATGTAGGTGTCGTACTTCTGCGGGAAGCCCTGGATGAACTCGTCCGCCTGGGCGAGCTTGCAGACCTCGACGAGCTCGTCATAGCTGGCGTTCGGGTCGCCCCAGCGCAGGTTCTCCTTGATGGTGCCGGAGAACAGCACGTTTTTCTGGAGCACCACGGCCACGTTGTTGCGCAGGTACTCGAGGTCGTAGTCGCGCACGTCGACGCCGCCGACCTTCACGGAGCCCTCGGTCACGTCGTACAGGCGGCTGATGAGGTTCACGAGCGAGGTCTTGGCCGATCCGGTGCCGCCCATGATGCCCAGGGTCTCGCCGCTCTTGATGTGCAGGTCGATTTCGGCGAGCGCGCGGTGCTCGGCCTTCTCGGAATACTTGAAGGTAACGTTATCGAAGTCGATGGAGCCGTCGCGCATGAAGGTGATGGGGTGCTCCGGGTTCTTGATGGTGGGCTCGGTCTCGATGACCTCGACAATGCGCTCTGCCGACTCCTGCGCCATGGTGATCATGGCGAACACCATGGACACCATCATGAGCGCCATGAGGATCATGAAGCCGTAGGTGGTCAGCGCGGAGAACTGGCCCACGTTGAGCGCGGTGCCGCGGCTGGAGATGATGAGGTAGGAGCCGAACTGGATGATGATCGTGAACACCGTGAAGACGGCGAGGTTCATCATCGGCGCGTTGAAGGCGAGAATCTTCTCGGCGCGCGTGAAGTCGGCGCACACGTCCTGGGCGGCACGGCCGAACTTCTGCTTCTCGTAGTCCTGACGCACGTAGCTCTTGACGTCGCGCATGCCGGTGACGTTCTCCTCGATGGACTCGTTGAGCGCGTCGTACTTGTGGAACACCGAGCGGAAGATGGGGTGCACCGTGCGGATGACCTTGTAGAGGCCGAAGCCCAGGATGGGCACCACGACGACGAACACGATGGCCATGGGGCCGCCCATGATGAAGGCCATGACGATGCCGCAGATGAGGATGAGCGGGCAGCGGATGGCGGTGCGGATGATCATCATGTAGGCCAGCTGCACGTTGGTGATATCCGTGGTGAGGCGCGTCACCAGCGAGGAGCTGGAGAACTGGTCGATGTTGGCGAAGCTGAAGCGCTGGACGGCGGCGAACACGTCGTGGCGCAGGTTCTTGGCAAAGCCGCAGCTCGCCTCAGAGCAGGTGAGGCCGGCGCCGATGCCGAAGCACAGCGACGCGAGCGCCATGGCGACGAGGATGCCGGCGAAAGGCAGCATCTCGGACACGGTGGCGCCTTGCTGGATGGTGTTGATGAGCTGGGCGGTCACGAAGGGGATGGCGACCTCCATCACCACCTCGCCCGACACGATGATGGGGGTGGCGATAGCCGCTTTCTTGTATTCGCGGATGCTCCCCATGAGCGTTTTAATCATTCAATCCCTCCCAATGCGAACGAATGGTGTCGAGCATGACGACGAGCTGCTCCTGTTCCTCGGCGGTCAGGCAGGAAAACGCCCGCTGCCTGAAGCGCAGGCGCCGCTCCTGCTCGAGCGCCGCCTCCTCGGTGCCCTTTTGGGTCAGGCGGATGGAAAGCTGGCGGCGGTCCTCCGGGTTGCGCGTTCGCTCGATAAGGCCCGCGTTTTCGATCTTGGCGAGAATCTCGGACAGCGAGCCGGGCTTGAGGTCGAAAAACGCACCGAGTTCCTGTTGAGACATCTGGCCGTCATTTTTGGCCAGAAGGCAGATGATGGCCGCCCGCCCAGATCTTCCACCGCTGTGGAAGTGCAGGTAGTGGCCGCAATAGCCGAGGTTCCACAGCAGACGGCGAGCACGCGCCTCTTCAGGCGTGTCGTTGGGCTGCGGAGCGTCCGGAGCAGCGCACGCGGGGCGCGCTGTCGGATCGCTATCGGCAGAATCGCACATGCAGATCTCCTTTCCCCGTATCGAATTATGCAAGTTGGACTCAAGAAGGGTACTACCGTGAATCTACAAGTCAAGGTACCGAATAATTAGGTGAACGAATTATTCACGTTTCCGACGAATTAGCCTCCCTGCGCAAGGGTCGGACCCCTTGCGCAGGGAGGCGCGAAAGCAATGAATCGGCCGTTGTTTCTTAGTCGAGCGCGGCGAGGAGCGCGGTGCAGCCGTCGAGGACGTCGCGGTAGGTGGCGTCGAAGTTGCCGGTGTACCAGGGATCGGCCACATCGCCGGGGCGATCGGTCCAGTCGAGCAGCCGGCTCACCTTGTCGTCGGGGTCGCTTTTGAGGATGCGCTTGAGCCCACGCCGGTTCTCTCCATCCATATATATGATGTGATCCCACCGGTCGTACTCGCTGGGCGAGATGATCCGCGCGCGGTGCGGGACGAGCGGTATGCCCATCTCGCGCAGTTTGGTCTCGGTGCCCCAGTGCGGCGGGTTGCCGATCTCCTCATAGCTGGTGGCGGCGGAGTCGATATCGAATTCCCGCTCGCGGCCTGCGCGGCGCACAAGCTCGGCCATAACCGATTGGGCCATCGTCGACCGGCAGATGTTGCCGTGGCAGATGAACAGGATTCTATGCATGGCCGCTCCTTTGTATAGCAACTCGTTGAGGACGGGTACATTTTGACAGGTTTTGGACGGACGCGTCGTTTGGAGGCGACGGGGGTTCATTCTGCGACGGGCGCCCCCGACCGTCTGTGCGGCGTGGTATCGTTGTTGAACCGATTGTTGAGCAGGAAGGAGAAGGCGAGATGATCTGCCCGACCTGTCATGCTGAGATATCCGACGATGCGTTGTTCTGCAGCTCGTGCGGAACCAAGATCGAGCCGGTCGACGCGGCCGCTTCGGCGGCCGTCTGCCCGCAGTGCGGGGCGGAGCTCGCCCCCGGTGCGCTGTTCTGCTCGCATTGCGGCGCGTCCGTCGCGCCGGCCGGCGTGCCGGCAGCCGTGCCCATGGCCGACGATGCGGCGCAGGCCGCTGCCGCCCTGTGGGGCGACGGCCAAGGCGCGACTCCCACGCGCCGTGCGCTCGTCTGCCCCTCTTGCGGGGCACCCGTCAGCCCCACCGACCCGTACTGCCCCGCTTGCGGCGTGCGCCTGCTCGGGTCGCGCGCGGGGTCTCCCCAATCCGCGCCGAGCGCGCAGCCGGCCGCCGACACGACGATGGTCGACATGGCTCGCGAGGCGGTAGCCCCCGCCGATCCGCGCCTGCGCTCGGGATCGACCGGGCCCATGCCGCGCGTCGCCGTTCCCACGCCGTCCGCTGCCTCGTCGCATGACGACGGAGAGAAGCCGCGCCGGCATGTCGGCAAGACCGTCGGCATCGTCGTCGGGGTCATCGCGGTGGCGGCCCTTGCCGGGGGAGGCCTGTGGTACGCGCTCGATGCGCAGCGCCAGCAGGATCAGGCGACCCAGCAGGCGGAGCAGGCCACGCAGGCGCTCCACAGCGTGACGATCGCGGTGGCGGCCGAGGGGTGGAACACCGACGAGGGCGCCTCGCGCCTACCGGTCCGCGTCGTGGGCACCAACTCCACGGGCGAGGCCGTCGACGAGACGCAGTACGTCACGACGGCGGGCACCGGTCTGATGCTGCGTCAGGGTTCCTACCAGCTGTCCGTTTCCGGCTCGCCCATCGCTGCCGACGGCACCATCTACACGGTTCCCGACACGGTGCTCGACATCACGGTGGCGACCGATAACCCGGGCGACGCCGTCGACGTCACATCGCAGGGCTCCTTCACCCTGACGCCCATCGATGCGCTCGAGGTGACCGACGATCAGATCCTTGCTGCCGCCCAGCTCGCCGCCGCCGACACGGCGGACGGCCATGCCGACGCCGACACCCTGCGCGCCGCCGCCGTCCAGCGCCGCGAGGACGCGGCTGCGGCCCAGCAGGAGCAGCAGGAACAGGAGTCTTACGATTCCCGCCACGTGGTCGCCGACTCCTACGAGTTCTATATGCCCTCGTATTGGGACGGACGCGTGACCGTGCAGGTCGATGGCGACCATGTCTCGGTGTGCTCGGCGAAATACCCGGATCTCGAGCTTTTCAACGTGAGCGTTCAGCGCGGCACCACGCAGGCGGTGGGCGATGTGGGCTATGCCTGCTTGGGCGATGTCGCCCTCGGCGACGGAACCTATGCGTCCGTGTGGGCGCGCCGTTGGGGCTGGCTGATCGGATATGCCTACATGACCAACTCGACGGATCCGAACGACTACTACACGATGGACGAGGCGGAAGAGATCGTCGATCTGCAGACCGGTGGAAACGTCACGTACGAATCCATCCGCGACGAGATGGTCGCAAACGACGGAAACTCGGACCTGGTGTTCGTGACCGATGACTATCTGTACGCCTGCATCGTGGAAAGCCTGCAGCCGCTTGAGTAGCGCATAGGAAAACGGGGGCTTGCGCCCCCGTTTTCCTATGCCGACGCGGCCGCCTTTTCTCGCGCGTCGACGCGCTTGAGCGCCTCGATGGCGCACTCGAGCATTCCCGGGTCCGCCTTGCGCGTGGTGAGGCGCTGCATCTGCAGGCCCGGCCACAGGGCGATTTTGACGAGCGGGTTGTCCGGGTGCGAGCCCGCCCACTTCACGGTGACCTCGTACGAGACGCCGGCGACGATGGGCAGCAGGATCAGGCGCGAGCCCATGACGAACAGGGTGCGCGCGATGCCGGAGAGGCCCAGCGCCTCGGCCCAGGCACCTACGGGCACCACGGCGTGCAGGATCAGCGCGATGCCGACGGTCATGACCAGAAAGGCCGTGCCGCAGCGCACGTGCAGGCGCGAGAACCGCGCGGCGTTCTCCGGCGTGAGCGGCAGCCCGTGCTCAAAGCAGTGGATCGACTGGTGCTCGGCGCCGTGATAGCCGTACATGCGGGCCATGTCGGGGATGAGGCCGACGCCGCCCACGTAGGCGACGAGCACGACCATACGCAGCAGCGCCTCCACGAGGCTCCAGACCAAAGAGTTGCCGCTGTTGAGCTCGCCGACGACCAGGTTGGTTATCAGCAGGGGGAGCAGGATGAACAGGGCGATGCCGATCAGAACTCCGATGCAGGCGGAGACGGCCATCGCGATGCCCATCACGCCGCCCTTCTCCTCGGTATCGCTCTGCTCATGTTCGGGGGAGTCAGACGGAGCGTCCTCCTGCCCCTCGTCCTCTTCGTCGATGAAAACGTGCTCGGAGGCGATGTCGAGTGCGCGGTAGGCAAGCACCATGGATTCGGCGAACGACACGCACCCGCGCACGATAGGCCAGCGGAACCACGCCGGGCGCGACGACGCGTCGGGAAGGTCGTGCTCCTCGACATAGATGCTGCCGTCTTCGCAGCGCACCGCGACGGCCCAATTGAGCTTGCCGCGCATCATGACGCCCTCAAGCGTTGCCGAGCCTCCGATATGCGTACAGAACAGCTCGCCTTCCTCGGCGATGTCCGTGTGCTTTGCTGTCATGCGATCCTCCGGATCTTCGAGATTTCACGCGCATAAGCTTAGCGCGAAGGGTGCTGCGCTGCGGCCCCGCACCGGTATCTTTCGATTTCCCATACCTTGGGGCCGCTTCCGTGGCGGGCGCGTGCGGGACCGGGTTGCGTCGGCGCTGCGGGTCGGATGTGGCTAAAAAGTTCCGTTTTGCTGTTGGGCGGACGGAGCGGAGTTTGTCGTTTTGGCCGAGTTATCCGAATTGGCTGCATGTTGGGCGGCTCCGACGGCCCCGGGCACCCTCATCGGGGCCGGCACGGGGTCATCCGGTGCCCAAGGGCGGGCTTGGGCTCGCTTGCACGGGGTCCGGCAACAGCAAAACAGAACTTTTTAGCCACTTTCGCGAGAGGCCCGTGTCGACCTCTGCGCGGTATAGTGGAATCTAGGGCGCATCGGCGTGATGTCGAGCCCGGATGGCGACGTTTGCTAAGGAGTTCCCATGTCCACCATGACAACCATCTCTCGCGACGGACTGACGGCACGTATCGACAGCATGGGCGCCCAGCTGTGCAGCCTGGCGCTCGACGGGCGCGAGTACCTGTGGCAGGCGGATCCCGCATTTTGGGGCAAGCATGCCCCGGTGCTGTTCCCCATCGTGGGCAATCTGCGCGGTGACGCAGCGACGTCGGCCGCCGGCCCTTGCGCCATGGCCCGTCACGGTCTCGCGCGCATCTATGAGCATGAGCTCGTGGATGTTTCCGAGGATGGGTCGTCGGTTACCTACGAGTTCTCGAGTTCGGACGAGACCCTCAAGGCCTACCCCTATCGGTTCAAGCTCAATATGACGTACGCGCTGACCGGCCCCGCGTCGCTGACGCAGACGTTTACCGTCACCAACACGGGCGATGTCGATCTGCCGTTTTCGGTGGGAGGTCACCCTGCGTTCAACATCCCCGCGCCCGATGCGGGCGATGAGGCGTTCGAGGATTACGAGTTCCGTTTCGCCGAGCCCTGGACGGCCAAGTGCCCCAAGATCCTGGGCGGTGGACTCGCCGATCCCGAGGACACGTTCACGCCGGTCGAGGATGCCGATACGCTTGCGCTGTCCCGCGACTGCTTCGCCTATGACACGATGATCTTCGATCATGTGCCGGGCAACACCGTCACGCTTGTGGGCACCAAGTCGGGTCGTGGCATCCGCGTCGATTTCCCGGGCTTTGATTACCTGGGTGTCTGGTCCGCGCCGGGGGCGCCGTTCGTGGCGCTCGAGCCCTGGACGGGGCATGCGACCTACACGACCGAGGACGACGTGCTCGAGCACAAGGAGAACATCACGATCCTCGAGGCGGGCAAAACGGACACGCGCGCCTTCACCATCACGTTGCTGTAGGGCGGGCGCGGCAGGTTTTCGGGTGGCAAGACGGGGCCAAGCCTTCAGCTTTCGGCCCATAATTGAGTTACGTGCATGTTTCCTTGCAAAATGGGGTGGTTTTCTGCATACGCCCGCGGTATCCTGCCACATTGTGCGCGTAACTTTCTCGCATTAAGTTGCAAGGGGGAGGGGAATGGGTCCCCTCCGGTTGCGTCGCACGGAAGGGGTCATAGACAAAAACTTTTGGAAAGGAAACCATCATGACCAAGAATTCCTTTGCAAACATGCAACCTGGGCAGTGCTCCCGTCGCGATTTCCTCAAGCTCTCCGGGCTTACGGCGTTCAGCGTGGGAGGCATGATGTTCCTTTCCGGATGCGGCCCCGCCGCACAGGACTCGGGCACCGACAGCACGGGTGCCGGTTCCGCTGCGGATGACGCTGACGCCGGCGAGGCTACGCTCGGCGACGGCCAGACCCTGCGCGTCGGCATGGAGGCTGCATACCCTCCGTACAACTGGCAGGTCAACGAGGAATCCGATTACACCATCCCCATCGATAACGTCGACGGTGCTTTCGCTGACGGCTACGACGTCCAGGCCGCGAAGATCATCGCCGAGGGCCTCGGCATGGACTGCGTTGCCGTGAAGCTCTCGTTCGACGGCCTGATCGATGCGCTGAACAGCGGTCAGATCGACATCGTGTGCGCCGGCATGTCCGTCACGCCCGAGCGTGCCGACTCTGCTGACTTCTCCGATTCCTACATCGATGACGACATCGTCATGATCACCAAGAAGGATTCCGCCTACGCAAGCGCCACCACGTTTGCCGACCTCGCGGGCGCGTCCATCTTGGGCCAGGCGGCCACTATGTACGACACCGTTATCGACCAGATCCCGGACGTCAACCACATGACGCCCGCCGAGACGCAGCCGCTCGTCGTGGAGAACCTCAATACCGGTACCTGCGATATCATCACCTACTCTATGCTTTCCGTTCCGAAGCTGATCGAGACCTACCCCGACTTCGTCGAGCTCGAGATGACCGACAAGTTCGAGGATTCCGTCATGCCCGACAACGCGGGAATCGCCAAGGGCCAAGACGCCGTGCTCGAGAAGATCAACGAGATCATCGCCGGCATTTCCGAGGACGATCGCCAGCAGATGTGGAACGAGTGCATGGACCGTCAGCCCGCGTAGCGCTGCGCGAACAGAAGGTTCATCCGTGTCCGTCAGGGCGCGCACCGAGGCCGCAGGGCCGGTGCGCGCCTTACCCATCTCATAGATAAAGGAGAAAACCATGAGCTCTGCCCTATCAGGCGAGCAGACCGAACCGAGGAGACGCGGCAAGATCGCCTCGTTTTTCCTCGATGACCATCGTTACGTGCTGTTGGGAACAAGCGCCGTGGCCCTGGTCGGCATGCTGCTTTCGAGTCAGCCTCGCCCGGAGATGAGCTTTCTGGCGAAGGCGTTCACTGTCGAGCTGGTCATGTACTATCTGCTTGCGGCCTGGCTCGTGCTGAGCGCCGTCGCGCTCGTCTTCAAGCTCACGCACTGGAGCAATTACGCCGAGACTGCGCCGTTCACCAAGCCCGCTGTTCGCCGCGCGCTGCGCTATATCGCGTACGTCGTATGGGCAATCACGCTCGTGCTGATCGTCGACCGCGTGGTCATGGGCGTCGCCTCGGCGTGGAGTGTGGCCGTGACCGCGACCGAGCGCCCCGGTGACGATTTCCTCCAGAACATCCTGTGGATGTTCTGGGTGAGCCGCGATACGTATCTCGTCGGCGTCACTACGACCATCGAGCTTGCCGTCATCGGCACCGTCGTGGCGTTTTTCCTTGCACTTGTGCTCGTGTTCTGCCGTATCCAGACCATCGATAAGCCCGATAATGATTTCATCCGGTTCTGGAAGGTCGTGGGCTCGGGCTTCGCCAAGGTCTACTCAACGGTCGTGCGCGGTACCCCGATGATGGTCCAGGCCATGATCATCTACTACGGAGTCGTGGGCGTGCTGAGCGGCACGGGGCTCACGGCGACCGAGATGAACGCCATATGGTCCCCGTTCGTGGCTGGTTTGGTGACGGTGTCGCTCAACTCCACCGCCTACATGATGGAGGTCCTGCGCGGCGGCATCGCATCGGTTGACAAGGGTCAGACCGAGGCCGCTCGCTCGCTCGGCCTTTCGCAGCTGCAGACGATGGTCAAAGTCGTATTCCCCCAGGGCATCAAGTATGCCATTCCCGGTCTGTCGAACGAGCTCGTCATCAATATCAAGGACTCGTCGGTCCTGTCGATCATCAGCGTGTTCGATCTGACGTTTGGCGCGAGGACCGTCGGCGGCAACTACTATCAGTACTTCCCGGCTTTCCTCATCGCTGCGGTCATCTACCTGATCCTGACAATGATCGCGACGTGGCTTCTGGGCAAGTTCGCCCGCCGCTTCGACGTCAAGGTCGAGACGATGGGCAGCACGTCCGATCAGCCGGTCAAGGTGGAGGAGTAAATCATGGCTATGAATACCGCAACCTCTGCCGAGCCCATGGTCCGCATCGAGGGCCTGCGCAAGTCCTTCGGCAACCTCGAGGTTCTGCGCGACATCAACCTCGCTGTCATGCCCGGCGAGGTCGTGACGATCATCGGCGCATCCGGTTCCGGCAAGTCGACGCTGTTGCGCTGCATCAACCTGCTCGAGACGCCCGATGCGGGCCACGTGTGGTTCCACGGGGCCGACCTCGCCGCCGAGCACGTGGACGTCAACCGCCTGCGCGAGAAGATCGGCATGGTGTTCCAGGGCTTCAACCTGTTCAACAACATGAACGTGCTGGATAACTGCACGCTTGCCCCCGTCACGCTCAAGAAGATGAAGAAGCCCGAGGCCGAGCAGGTCGCCATGAGGCATCTGGAGGCCGTGGGGTTGGCGAACTTCGCCAAAGCCGATGTCAACAACCTTTCCGGCGGTCAGAAGCAGCGCGTGGCGATTGCCCGCGCCCTGTGCATGCAGCCCGACCTGATGCTCTTCGACGAGCCCACGTCCGCACTCGACCCCGAGATCGTGGGCGAAGTGCTCGAGGTCATGCGCGGCCTGGCGCACGACGGCATGACCATGGTCGTGGTGACGCACGAGATGCAGTTCGCCAAGACCGTGTCCGACCGCGTCGTGTTTATGGACAAGGGCATCATCGCGGAGGAGGGGTCGCCTGCCGAGATCTTCGGTTCACCCAAGCATCCGCGCACCCGCGAGTTCCTTGCGCGCTACCTGGATGACAAGTCAGACGAGTAGGAGCGCGGCTACAGCTGTCATCTGCGGGCCGAGGGGATGTTCCCCTCGGCCCTTTTTAAACTCAGAAAAACTCAGAATTCTGAGTTTTTCTGAGTTAGTTGTGAGATAGTCGAGCATTTCCATGAAAGGGCGTCGAGTGCGCGGCAGTCGCATCGCGTGTTTGCTGTGGACGTTTTGCGCAGGTGGGGCGTGCTGTGGGCTCGTTTGGGACGCGCGTGCTTGCCTGCGCGGGAACGCTGGGTATGATAGAAGGCCGAGAGAAAGAGGTTCGCGCGTGTTTATCAAGTTCGACAAGTTCTAGCTGCGCTTGCAGCCTTGCGGCATCTGACCGCTGCCGCCCCGTGCGGGGCATCGTTTCACGTCGAACCATGCAGGGCGAGGACGCCCTCAAGAAAAGGAGAATCCATGCGCGACAAGCTGGAAAAACTCATCGCTGCCTACGAGGAGCTCGAGAAGAAGCTCGCCGACCCCTCGGTGGCTGCCAACATCAAGGAGTACACCCGCCTCAACAAGGAGTATGCGCACCAGACCCCGCTGGTGACGGCGGCGCGCGAGTACCTGGCGGCGCTCGATGACATCGAGATCGCCAAGGAGATGCTGCACGATACGTCCGATCCAGACGAGAAGGCCATGCTCCAGGAGGACATCAACAGCAACGAGGCCAAGCTTCCCCAGCTCGAGGAAGACATCAAGTTCATGCTGATCCCGGGCGACCCCAACGACGAGAAGAACACCATCGTCGAGATCCGGTCGGCCGCCGGCGGCGACGAGGCCGCCATCTTCGCGGGCGATCTGTTCAAGATGTACCAGCGCTTCTGCGAGAGCCAGAAGTGGAAGCTCGAGGTGCTCGATTCCAGCCCGAGCGACGCGGGCGGCTTCAAATCCATCGAGTTCAAGGTGTCTGGCGACAAGGTTTACTCGGTCATGAAGTACGAGTCGGGCGTGCACCGCGTTCAGCGCGTTCCTAAGACCGAGAGCCAGGGCCGCATCCAGACCTCCACGGCTACCGTCGCCGTGCTGCCCGAGGCCGATGAGATCGACATCCACATCGACCCGTCCGACCTGCGCGTCGACACGTACTGCGCCTCCGGCCCCGGCGGCCAGTGCGTGAACACCACGTACTCCGCGGTGCGCATCACGCATCTTCCGACCAACACCGTGGTCCAGTCCCAGGAGCAGCGCTCGCAGATCCAGAACCGCGAGGTCTGCATGCAGATGCTTCGCGCCCGCCTGTACGAGATGGAGCTCGAGAAGCAGCAGGCCGAGCTCGGCGCCGAGCGCCAAAGCCAGATCGGCCATGGCAACCGTTCGGAGAAGATCCGCACGTACAACCAGCCGCAGGACCGCGTGACCGACCACCGTATCGGTTTCAATTCCACGTACAACGGCGTGCTGCTGGGCGACCAGCTCGCCACCGTCATCGACGCGCTGGCGGCAGCCGATCGCGCCGAGAAGCTGGCGGAGGCCGTGGACTAAGGCAGCCGTTTCTAAAACGATGAAGCCGCGGGGCGGGAGGGTGCGCTATCCTCCCGCCCCGCGATTCGTTTTAGGCAGCTGTGGCTTTGTCGGGACTGGTACGAAATGTATAATTCCACTGCAAAAATGCACAAAGTTGCATAAAAAGACGCTCTGAATAAAACCTATAGAGACAGTAGGTTGAGTTTGGTACGATTTTTGAGGCTCATTTCCCCACACGCGCCGCACCCATCAGTAATTCCGCAGGATCCAACTGGGCAAATGCTGAGGGGTGTACCGCCCATGGGCAAAGCTCATCGAAAAATCGCACCAAACTCGCTATACACGTTTTTCGGCGCGTTTGGAGATGGGTTGGTTGGGGACGGGTTCGTTCCAACCCATCCTATTGGGGTGGATTGCCTCCACCCATCCGACCGCCTCGGGCAACAGGCCCTCTTTGCATATGCGCTCTGTGGTTATCGCTTGCTTTTATGGTGGTCTTCTGGCCCCCTGTGCGACAATACGGAAAGCTTTATGTCGATTTCGTCTCACGGCAGATGAACCGTGGATTACCGGGACCGGAAAGGGACGACGCTATGCCGCTCAACAAGAATCCGCGCGTCAAGCGCGATGCCGCACCTGAGGGCCAGCCCACCAAGAGCCAGGCCAAGAAGAGCAAGAAGGAGACGCTTTCCAAGGGCGTGAAGATCCTGATCGTCGCCATCGGCTGCGCGGCGATGCTGCTGTCGGTCACCGCTATGGCGTGCTCGGGTGTCCTGAGCCAGATCACGGGTGACAACAGCGAGGGCTACGAGCTCACCGGCGGCGTGGCCGCAACGGTCAGCGGCGTCAACATCACCGAGGACACCATCACCAAGCAGATCATGGCCGTGCGCAACGCCTACGGCTACGGCAGCGAGGGCAGCTGGGCCCAGTATCTGGTCGACGCGGGCCAGACGCCCGAGAGCTACCGCGAGCAGACCATCAACAGCTACGCCGAGCAGTATCTGCAGCAGCAGGCCATCAGCGAGAACGACATCACCGTCACCGACGAGGACATCGAGGAGGCGTGGCAGAACGCCGCGGCGTCCTACGGCGGCGAGGACGCGTTCATCAAGCAGCTGTCCAGCTACGGCTACACCGAGGATTCCTACAAGCAGAGCCTCTCGAACAGCCTTGCCCTCGACAAGCTGAAGGAGAAGGTGTGCCCGGTCGACGATCCGAGCGACCAGGACATCATCGACTACCTGAACGAGAACCTCGACACCTACAACGATGCGCGTCGCTCCTCCAACCTGCTGGTGAGCGTGGCGTCCGACGCTACCGACGAGGAGAGGGCCGAGGCCCAGGCGAAGGCCCAGGAGGCGCTCGACAAGATCAACTCCGGTGAGCTTTCGTTCGAGGATGCGGTCGAGCAGTACTCCGATGACTCCGGCTCCAAGGAGGACGGCGGCGACGTGGGTTGGGACAAGCTCACGAGCTTCGTGACGGAGTACCAGGACGCGCTGAGCGCCCTGTCGGTCGACCAGGTGAGCGGCATCGTCGAGAGCACCTACGGCTACCACATCATCAAGTGCACCGGCTACTTCCATGTCGACAACGAGGTCACCTCGATCGACGAGGTGCCCGAGGAGATCCGCACCTACATCTCCAACATCGTGAAGACGCAGGCCGAGAGTTCCGCGTGGACCGAGTGGTGGGACAACTACAAGGAGCAGGCCGACATCCAGATCAACCCCATGCCCGAGAACGTTCCCTACAACGTGAGCCTGGACGGCGTCGAGCCCTCTAACGGCAGCGCCCAGTAGGACGGGGCATCGGAGATTCGGCTGCGTCGCCGCGGCACCTTTGGCCCAACCGCCGCGTCTGCGGGCGTGCGCATATGATCGCGAAGAGGCTCGCCGGGACGGTCGAGGGTCCCCCGAACGGGGCCCTCGCCGTCTCGGCGAGCCGCAAGGATAAGGAGGACAAATGACGAGCGAAGAGCTGCACGAGCAGATGATCGCGGCCATGAAGGCCAAGGACAAGACAAGGCTGTCCATCATCCGCCAGGTTATCGGCGAAGTGAAGAACATCGAGGTCAACGAGCGCCGCGATGCGACCGAGACGGACGTCGACAACATGATCAAGCGCCTCATCAAGCAGACGAACGAGACGCTAGAGATGTCGATCAAGGCCGCCAACAATCAGGAGCGCACCGATACGCTCACCGAGCAGGTCAAGATTCTCGAGAGCCTGCTGCCCGAGCAGGTGACGGGCGATGCGCTCATTGCCCTCATCGAGCAGACGATCGCAGAGCTGGGCGCTACGTCCAAGAAGGACATGGGCCGCGTGATGGGCGCGCTCACCAAGGCGACCGGGGGTAACTTCGACAAGCCGATGGCAGCCAAGGAGGTCGGCGCGCGCCTTATCTAGGTTCAGCGGCGTTATACATTCTTGGTAACCAAACTGTTTCGGGAAGCTGCCTGTAAATACTGCATTCAAGCGGTGTGTATAATGGAGCTCCAATAGGGTAAATCCATTTTCACAATACCGGTGGACAATGGTTTTATTCAAAACCTCTGCATGTTTCGCTTCGCGTCGCATGCGCTAACTTGAAAATCAACTCGTCGCGGACGCGTCGCACATCAAAGACGCGTCCCGCACGGAACGTACAGCACATGAGTCGAGCCGCCATGACCGCCCGCTCGCGCGGGTGGTGCATATGCTCCACGCGGTTTCGGCTCGTTGAAGGAGGGGAACCGCGCCAATGGCCGACATGATCGAAATCCGCGGGCTGAACAAGTATTTCGGCGACCTTCATGTCCTGAAGGACATCAACCTCACCGTCAAGGAGGGTGAGAAGGTCGTTGTCATCGGGCCGTCCGGCTCGGGTAAGTCCACGCTCATCCGTTGCGTCGATTACCTCGAGGAGCCCACGAGCGGCCAGGTCATCATCGACGGTATCGAGCTCACCAAGAAGAACCACCTCGAGATGGCCCGCAAGTATTCGTCCATGGTGTTCCAGCAGTTCAACCTGTATCCGAACATGACGGTGCTCGGCAACCTCACGCTCGCCCCGATCAAGCTGCAGAAGAAGACCAAGGAAGAGGCGACGCGCACCGCCATGGCAGCGCTCGAGCGCGTCGGCTTGGCCGCAAAGGCCGGCGAGTACCCGCAGAACCTCTCCGGCGGCCAGCAGCAGCGCGTCGCCATCGCGCGCGCCATGTGCACCAAGCAGCCCATCATCCTGTTCGACGAGCCGACCTCCGCGCTCGACCCCGAGATGATTCAGGAAGTGCTCGACGTCATGATCGAGCTCGCCCAGGACAACATCACCATGATCTGCGTCACGCACGAGATGAACTTCGCCAAGCAGGTCGCCGACCGCGTGATCTTCATGGACGATGGCCAGATCCTGGAGGAGGGCACGCCCGAGCACTTCTTCACCAACCCGCAGAATCCCCGTTGCAAGGACTTCCTCAACAAGATTCTGCACTAGGCGGTCCGGGCGCCCGCAGCGCGCCTGCCGTCCCACCTTCGCAGCCCCGCGCGGTCAGGTGCCGCGTTAGGCGATATCCGTACCGAAAATGGAAGGGGTACCGATTATGAAGAACATCTCTCGTCGCAATTTCCTGCAGGTTTGCGGTCTCGGCATCGTGGCGGCGGCAGGCG
Organism: Collinsella sp. An271; assembly: GCF_002159695.1. Lineage (NCBI taxonomy): Bacteria > Bacillati > Actinomycetota > Coriobacteriia > Coriobacteriales > Coriobacteriaceae > Collinsella > Collinsella sp. An271. The sequence continues at coordinate 213,139 of NZ_NFJE01000005.1, forward strand.
CGAGCGCGCTGACCGGCTGCGGCGGCGACTCCGGCTCCAGCAGCGCCGGCTCCACCGGCGGCAGCTCCGATTCCAAGGTCGAGGCCATCAAGGCCCGCGGCAAGCTCAACTGCGGCGTCAAGGCCGACGTGCTCGGCTACGGTTATCTGAACACCGAGACCAACGAGTACGAGGGTCTCGAGATCGACCTATGCTACCAGGTCGCCGCGGCGGTCCTGGGTGTTTCCTACGATGAGGCCAAGGAGCAGAAGCTCTGCGAGTTCACCACCGTGACCCCGAAGACCCGCGGCCCGCTTATCGACAACGACTCCCTCGACATCGTGTGCGCCACCTACACCATCACGCCCGAGCGCGAGGAGGACTGGGACTTCTCCACCTCCTACCGCACCGACTCCGTGGGCATCATGGTCATGAAGTCCTCCGGCATCGCCGAGATGGCCGACTTCGACGGCAAGATCATCGGCGTCTCCCAGGGTTCCACCACCAAGGACGCCATCCTCACCATGTTCGAGGAGAAGGAGATCGGCGCGACGCCCGAGTTCAAGGAGTACCCGGACTACCCGTCCATCAACTCCGCGCTCGAGTCCGGCAACATCGACGCCTTCGCCATGGACCGCTCCACGCTGAACACCTACATGAACGATCAGAAGGAGCTCGTCCAGCCCGACATCGAGTTCGGCACGCAGGATTACGGCATTGCCACCAAGAAGGGCTCCGACCTGTCCGACGTGGTCGAGAACACGGTCGTCGAGCTGCTCGACAACGGCTGGATGGATGAGGAGATTTCCACCTGGCTGGGCGCGAGCGCGTAACCGTAGCCTATAGCTGCATGCGGGGCGGACGCCGTATCAGGACGTCCGCCCCTGTGTTGTCTTCAGACAAGGCTGGTTCGCGGGGTCGCGCCCGCGCGGATTTCGCTGCGCACCGGCCTCATCTTGAGACAGATTGGAAAGGAGAGATATGCTCGAGGGTCTGCTAGACGCCAAGCGTTGGGAGATCACGTTGGCGGAGATGCCTGCGCTGTGGGAGGGCTTCGCCTTCACGCTGCAGGTCGTTGTCGCCGGCTTGCTGATCTCGCTTCTGCTCGGCTCCGTCCTGGGCGTCTTCTCGACGACGCACTCGCGTGTGCTGCGCGCCATCAGCCGCATCTACGTCGAGTTCTTCCAGAACACCCCGCTGCCGGTGCAGGTGTTCTTCTACTACATGGCCGGCCCGAGGCTGCTGCAGGCCATCACCGGCGCCGACTCGCCGGTCCGCCTGTCGGCCTTCGCCATCGGCGCGCTCGGCGTGGGCCTCTATCACGCGGCCTACATCTCCGAGGTCATCCGCACGGGCATCGAGTCGGTGCCGCGCGGCCAGATGGAGGCGGCGCTGTCGCAGGGCTTCACCCGCCCGCAGGCCTACGCCTACATCATCCTGCCGCAGACGTTCAAGGTCATCCTGCCCCCGCTGTGCAACCAGGCGCTGAACCTGGTCAAGAACACCTCGGTGCTCGCGCTCATCGCCGGCGGCGACCTCATGTACAACGCGGACAACTTCGTGTCGACCTACGGCTACCTGCAGGGTTACATCATGGCCTGCGTGCTGTACTTCCTCATCTGCTTCCCGCTGGCGCTGCTCGTCCAGTTCCTGGAGCGCCGCTCCAAGCGCCGTCCGCGCGCCAAGAACATCCCGGGCATCACCCCTGCCCCCGAGCCCGCGAAGGAGGCGTAGCGCATGGAGATCTTTACCCAAGCCAACGTCACGTTCATGCTGATGGGCTTCGTGAGGACCATCGAGATCTCGGTTCTCGCCATCATCTTCTCGGTCATCTTGGGCACGGTGCTCGCGCTCGCCAAGCAGTTCTGCACGGGCAAGCTCGCCATCTTCAAGTGGCTCGTGAGCGCCTACATCGAGCTGTTCCGCTGCACGCCGAACCTGCTGTGGATCCTGTTCATCTACTTCACGGTCAAGGGCGATGACATCTTCATCTCGGTGCTCGCCTTCACGATCTTCACGTCGGCGGTCATGGCCGAGATAATCCGCGGCGGCCTGAACTCCATCCCCAAGAGCCAGTTCGAGGCGGCGCGCTCCCAGGGCTTCGGCTTCTTTGCGAGCATGCGCCTCATCATCCTGCCGCAGACGTTCAAGACGATTATCCCCGCGCTGTTCAGCCAGTGCACGACGGTCATCAAGGACTCCTCGTACCTGGCCGGCATCAACGTGGCCGAGTTCATGTTCCAGTCCAAGGTGGTCATGGGCTACACGACCAATCTCGACCAGGTGCTGCTCGTGTACGGTTTCGTGTTCGCGCTATACTTCATCTTGAACTTCGGCATCTCGCTGATCGTGCGCGCCTACCAGCGTCGCGTGGTCGCCGCGTAGCGAACGAGCCGCCGGGGCGCACGCCTCCGGCAGATTGGACGGCCTCCCATGGCACTTGCGAACAAGAAATCGGTGGATGTGACCAAGCTCTACGCGCAGGACATGTACGCCAACGACGCCCTCGGCGCGCCGACCGAGACGAGCGATCCGGAGTACCCCGTGGTGATCACCATCGCGCGCGAGTACGGCACCGATGCGCACGAGATCGGCATCGCGCTGCAGGAGCGCCTCGGCATCCCGCTGTACGACAACGAGCTGCTCATCCGCGCCGCCCGCCGCTCGGACACGGTGGTCGACAAGGTCGCGTCCTACGACGAGATGGTCGCGGCGGAGATGATGACGTTTCTGCCGGACCGCTTCGACTCGCGCACCACGGCCGACAAGCTGTTCGAGAGCCTGAAGCAGGTCATTCTGGACGTGGGTTCCTCGGAGTCGTGCATCATCATCGGGCGCCTGTCCGACTACATCCTGCGCGACAACCCGAACCTCATCACGGTCTACGTTACCGCGCCGCTCGCCGAGCGCGTGGAGATCGTGCAGCGCCGTCGCGGCCTGACCGAGGCCAAGGCCATCAAGCTCATCAAGAAGATGCAGCGCAACCGCGAGCTGTTCTACAAGCGCTACTCCGCGGGTAAGCGCAAGCTGCGCCAGGGCAAGGACCTCGTCATCAACCGCGCCCTGTTCGGCGTGGAGGGCTGCTGCGAGATCATCGCCACGGCCTACGAGCTCAAGATGCGCGAGCTCGGTCGCATGTAGTCCGGGAGGGGCGAACTTTTGGGGACAGTCCCTTTTTGTTCACGGCGGCGCAGCTGCGCCGCCGTGAACAAAAAGGGACTGTCCCCAAAAGTTCGCCCCAAAATCAGGCCATGAGGCGCACGACCAAGATGGCCACCTGCGGCATGAGCGCCGACGCGTAGATGACGCGGCAGATCTGCAGCACGGCGATCTTGGCCAGGTCGGCCCCCAGGTCGCCGGCGATGAGCGCCATATCGCTCGCGCCGCCCGGCGAAGAGGCGAACAGGGCGCTCTTCATATCGAGCATGCCGGTCTTGGTCGCGATCTTCGAAAACGTGAAGTTCACGATCATGTACATGGCCATCATGATGATGACCGGGCCAACGATGGTGTTGAGGTGCGAAATGGTCTCGGGCGTGACCGATGAGCCCACGAGGCTGCCGGCGAGCACCTGTGCGATGCGCTTGATGGTCATGGGCATCGCACAGGCATCGGTGAAGATGTTGAGCGCAGCGACCACGATCAGCGAGCAGACAAGCGAACCCGCGGGGATTCCGCTCGCATAGCCCACAGCGCCGCAGGTCAGAGCGATAATCAGGGTGAAGGCGGTCTTGCGCCTCTGCGTGTTGATGAATCGGTCCAGCACGGTCGGGTTGTCGACATGGCTCATGTCGAGCGAGGGGCCGGAATCCTCCTCCTCATCGATGTTGCGCGTCATGAACTGCACCCATGAGGGCAGAAAGGCGAGCACGGTGGCCAGACGCAGCGTCTGCATGATGGCGACGGTGCTCGCATCCGCATCGAGATCCATGGCGATGAGCGAGACGTCGGCGATGCCTCCCGCGACGCAGGAGAGCAGGCCCGTCATGAGGTCCCATCCAAAGAAGACGTGGAACACGATGCCGAGAGAAATCGTGTTGACGGTCAGCAGCGTGATCAGCAGGATAAGCGGCTTGATCATGTGCGGGACGTTGCGCACGTCGCGCCGTGAGATGGAAAGGCCGATGAATGCGCCCGAGATGCCCTGGGAAATCGCCTTGATGGGAGCGGGCATCTCGGTGAAGCCGGTGAACGCGCTGACGATGCCCACGGCAAGCATGGAGCCGATCATGGCGGGGACGGGTATGCCGATGCGGCGGGCGACCAAAAAGCCCGCAACGGCGATGAACAGGGTTGCCAGGATATGAATCAGTTCCACAGGGCCTCGCGAATCTCGAGAATACTTGACATGTCAACTATTTTAATATGCCCCGAGTGGGTCTGCAAGCCGGGGACGATCTTTTGGGGACAGTCCCTTTTTGTTCACGACGGCGCGGCTGCGCCGTCGTGAACAAAAAGGGACTGTCCCCAAAAGCCCAAAAGTTCGCCTAGTAGTGGACCACGTTCTCCGCAGCGCGGATGCGCTCGAGTACCGGGGCGGCCTCCGGGCTTCGGAAGTAGCTGTAGGTCGTCTCGGGCACGAGCTCGCGAACGCGGTTCCAGTCTCCCGCCTGCAGGGCGCGGCGCACGGTCGAGGCGCTGACGGGGGCTCCGTCGACGCCCACACGCGGCACCACGACGACCTCGATGCCCTCGCGGGGCAGCTCCTCGAGCATGACGCGGTTGTAGACGCCGGTGACCTGGCTGGTCGGCTCCTCGCCCACATAGCGGCGCGTGATGCCGAGCTCGTGCGCGATGCGGCTGAAGATGGCGATGTCGAGGCGCGCATGGCCCTCGTTGACGGCGGCGTCGTCTTTCAGGAAGTAGCTCGGGAAGGTGGCCGACGAGATGATGTAGGGGCCGGAGTCGTGCACCACGACGTTGTCGATTTCGGCGACGCCGTCGCACACGAGCTTCTTGCGCACGGCGAACGGCACCAGACTCGCATCCTCGCTCACGACGAACAGGTGGAGCGTGTCGACATCCGCGGCGGCGACTTCGACCAGATGCTGATGGCCGAGGGTAAAGGGGTTGGCGTTCATGATGACGGCGCCTGCGGTGCCCTCTCGACGCGTCGCGGAGAGGTTGCGCAGGTAGGAGGCGAAGCCGTCGAGGCGGTTTTCCAAAAAGACGAGCATGCCGTCGACGCGGGCGATCTCCTTGAAGCCGAGGTCGCAGAAGAACTTCGCCGACGAGACCTTCGTATACACGAACAGATGGTTGTTCCCGCGCTCATACTGCACATCGATCAGATGGGTGATGAGCTTGTTCATGAGGCCCTCGCCCTGATAGCGGCTGTCGACCGCGAGGCAGCGCAGGGTGTTGCCAAAGCAGCTGCCCGTGGCGATGACGTTTAGGTCGTCATCTTGGATTGCGCAGGTGTAGTCGAGGTTGCCGTCGCGCTGGATGCCCTCCCGTTCGAGCAGGGCGTCGACTTTGGAGAGGGTGTAGGCGTCTGACGGCCAGACCTTGGACACGGTGTAGTCTTCCATGGTGGTCCTTTCTGGATGGGGGAGGAGGCGGTCGAAAAGAGCGTTACGGCAGGTCAGACAGGGCGCTTTGGGGCGATATCGCGGTGTTGACCGGACTTGCGCCCGATCCGCGGGCGTACTGCTCCTTGATGAGGTCCACAAGCGCCTGGACTTGGGGGAGCTGCTCCGCCTCCTTCTGGCAGTCGATGTACATACGCCGGATGAACGGCTCGCCGTTGGAGAACATGCACGGACGAATGCAGCCGTCGAAGCCGCCGAGCACGATTTCGGGAAGCAGCGCCCAGCCGATGCCCTGCTTGACGAGCTCCTGACAGGTCATGAGGGCGGTGACGTTGATTCGATTCGCGGTCTGCGCAAGGTTGTTCTCGTGCAGCCACCGCGTCATGAGCGCGGTGTGCGCCACGTCGGTGGTGTGGTTGATATAGGTCAGCTCGGAGAGCGGCGTATGCTCGTTCTCGTGCGTGCAGACGGCGCAGATGCGCTCTTGCGACAGAAGGTACTGCATACCGTCCCAGGGAAACTCGCCGCGCAGCACCGCGACATCGAGCTCGCCGCGCTGCAGCAGTCCGTGCAGGTCGCGGCTCTGTCCGGTGACGATGTTGAGCTGCACCTGGGGGTAGCGCCGGTGATACTCGGTGAGCAGCTCGGACAGGTGGATGAAGGCGTAGTTGACCGAGAAGCCCGCGCTCAGCGTGCCGCAGACCTTGTCTTGGGCGGCGTCGAGCTCGCGGCGCAGCAGACCGAGTTCGCGGGCCGCCTGCGCGGTGTGCTCGAGCACCAGTTCGCCGGCGGGCGTGAAGCGGACGCCCTTGCGCGTGCGCAGGACGATCTCGCACCCTAGCTCGCGCTCAACCGCCTTGATGCGTTTGGAAAGGGCCGACTGCGTGAGATAGAGCCGGTCGGCGGCATGGGTGATGTTGCCGCACTCCTTGAGCACATGTAGCAGCGCGAAGTCCTTTTCGTCCACCGGCGGCCCTCCTTTCATGTCTATACGCCGGCTTCATGGAAACCGGTGTATAGGATTCCGCAACGTAATGGAAATGGTAGCAACGCATGGATTGCATTCTATGCAATATCGTTCTGGACCGCGTTTCATATTTGGAATGTTAGCTGCAAGAACAGCATAAGAACAGGCAGACGGATGGGTTTTGGAGCTGAACGGTCGCGCGCTGCAAGAAATGTTGACGAGTGCTGAACAATTCCTATCTGGAATGGAATACAAGGTAAATCAAGAACTTCTAATACTGATAACCACTTCCTATGATTGCGATGAAGCGCTTGGGAGGGCAAATCGGACCGCAAGGGTCATCCCGAGCATTGGAAGAAGGGAGTGCAAATGGTTATCGAGAAGACCGCGATGGCCGGCACGCTCGAGTCGAGCGACGCTCAAGTGACCGTGTCGCCCGCCGATACATTGGAAGTCGTCATCGAGAGCAGCGTCATCAACCAGTACGGTCGCCAGATCAAGGCCACGGTCGAGGATGTCCTCGACCGCCTGGACATCAAGCAGGGCCTGATCTCCGTCGTGGACAAGGGCGCGCTGGACTGCACGATCAAGGCCCGCGTCGAGTGCGCGGTGTTCCGCAGCTACGACGCATCGCTCACCGATATCCCCTGGGGAGGTGCTATTCGATAATGGCAGACAAGATTACCCGCCCGCGCCCGAAGAAGGATCGCCTGCGCCGCACCATGATGTTCATGAACGCGCAGCGCCCGGGCCTCATCAAGGACGCCTATATCTATGGTGTCGACTCGATCATCCTCGACCTCGAGGACGCGGTCGCCGTCAACCAGAAGGACGCTGCTCGGTTCAGCCTCTACCACGCGTTGACCACGATCGACTACGGCGACACCGAGGTCATCGTCCGCATCAACGGTCTCGATACGGAGTACTGGCAGGAGGACGTGCGCGTGTGCGTCGCCGGCGGTGCCGACGGCATCCGCATCGCCAAGTGCGAGAGCGCCGACATGGTCCGCCAGGTTGAGGCCGCCGTCGAGGCCGCGGAGCGCGAGTTCGGCGTCGAGGTCGGCCGCACCCTGCTCATGGCTGCGCTCGAGAGCCCGCTCGGCATCATGAACGCGTATGAGATCTGCACCGCGAGCGACCGTATGCTCGGCTGCGCCATCTCCGGCGGCGACTTCCGTCAGAGCATGCATGTCCAGATTGAGCCGGACGGCATCGAGATGCAGGCGGCCCGCGGCCAGATGCTGCTTGCGGCCCGCGCCGCCGGCGTGCAGTGCCTCGACACCATGTTCCCGAATCTGGATGACGAGGAGGGCTTCCGCCGCGAGGTCGATCTGGTCGCACGCATGGGCTTCGACGGCAAATCCGTCATCAATCCCAAGCAGATCGCCTATATCCACGAGAAGTTCGCCCCCACCCAGAAGCAGATCGCCCATGCGGAGAACATCGCGCGCAGCTGCCGTGCTCAGTCCGAGGCGGGCATCGGCGTGTACGTCGTCGACGGCAAGATGGTCGACCCTCCGTTCTACAAGGAGGCCGAGCGCATCATAGAGCTCGCCAAGAAGTGCGGCGTCTACCACGGTGACCTGTAAGAGAGGAGTGGATCACCCATGATCAACGCAGTCGGAAGGGATATCCCCGACTACCTGCTCGCAGACGGCAAGGAGGTCTATCAAGGCCGTTTCGCCAAGGACGGGCAGCTTGTTAAACGCGATTCGCCCACGTGCGTGATGCATGAGAAGCCCGTGGCCGACAAGCTGTGCGCGAGCATCCACGAGGCCTGCGAGCACTGCGACGTGCACGACGGCATGACCATCTCGTTCCACAGCGAGTTCCGCAACGGCGACTACACGGCAAGTCAGGTCGTCAAGGTGCTTGTCGAGGATTTCGGCGTGCGCGACCTGCACGTCGCCGCCACCTCCCTGGGCGACGCGCACGACCTGCTCGCCGACTACATCGAGCAGGGCATCATCACCCATATCGAGTCCTCGGGCGTGCGCGGCCGCATCGGCGAGGCCATCTCGCATGGCAAGCTGAAGGAGCCCGCGATCATCCGCTCGCATGGTGGTCGTCCCCGCGCCATGATGGCCGGCGAGCTGCACGTCGACGTCGCGTTCCTCGCCGCGTCCACGTCGGACAAGGCGGGCAATGCCAGCGGCGTCGGCGGCAAGAACAACTGCGGTTCGCTCGGGTTCGCCATCCCCGACTCGCAGTATGCCGACAAGGTCGTTATCATCACGGACACCCTGGTCGATTTCCCGAACGTGCCCGCATCCATCAAGTGCGAGGACGTGGATTACGTCGTCGTGGTCGACGAGATCGGCGACCCCAAGCGCATCGCCTCTAAGGAGGCACGCTTCACCCAGGATCCGCGTGAGCTCATGATGGCCAAGAATGCTGCCGACGTCATCGCCGCGCTGCCATACTTCAAGAACGGCTTTTCGTTCCAGACCGGTGTCGGCGGCCCGTCGCTCGCGGTGAATCGATTCCTCGAGGATCACATGCGCGAGAAGAACATCAAGATGGGCTTCGCTCTGGGTGGCGTGTCCGGTGCTATCTGCAATCTGTTGGACAAGGGACTTGTCGGCAAAATCATCGATGTGCAGGATTTCGATCAGACCGCAATCAATCACCTTGCGAATAACCCGAACCATGTGGAGATGAGTCAGAGCGAGTACGCGAACCCCGGATCCAAGGGCTCGTTCGTGAACTATCTGGACTACATGGTGCTTTCCGCTCTCGAGATCGACACCAAGTTCAACGTCAATGTCGTTACCGGCTCCGATGGCGTGGTCCGCGGCGCTCCCGGCGGTCACCCCGACACCGCGGCGACCTCGAAGTGCTGCATCATCGTGACGCCGCTCGTGCGTGGTCGCATGCCCGTTGTGTGCAAGGATGTCACCACCGTCACCACGCCGGGCGAGTGCGTTGACGTGCTCGTGACCGACTACGGCACCGCGGTGAACCCCGCCCGCACCGATATCATCGAGTGCCTGGATGCGGCCGGCATCCCGCATGTCAGCATAGAGAGCCTGCAGGAGAAGGCCTACTCCATCGTGGGCGAGCCCGACCCGCTGCAGTGGGAGGACAAGGTCGTCGCCATCGTCGAGGCGCGCGACGGCACCATCCTCGACGTCATCCGCCAGATCAAGCCGTACGACTTCGAGTAGCGTCCCCTGACGGCGACAGTTTTCCGAGCATGCGCACCGGGCCCCCGACAGCATCTGCTGCCGGGGGCCCGGTCCTTTCTGCGGGCGTTAAGTGCCTGGCTCAAACATTCTCAAAACTCATGGAAAAACATTACAAAATGGAATGCCTGACTGAGAGACATCAGAAAAACAAGCAAGCGGATGCTGAGATACGCTGAGCGGTCAAAAAACATCTGAGGAACACCGCTTTTCTTAACTATTCCTCATACGACTCAATTCCAAGCTATCATGACCCAAAAAGTTATTGCTGATTCTTCTATGATGGTCGCGACGTGCAAAGCACATGAATCCGTCATGCGTCGAAGCTGCTCGCCCCGACGCATGACGGGAGCAACGGAAGGGAGTGCGAATGGTTATCGAGAAGACCGCAATGGCCGGCACGCTCGAGTCGAGCGACGCCCAAGTGACCGTGTCGCCTGCAGACAAGCTCGAGGTTGTCATCGAGAGCAGCGTCATCAACCAGTACGGTCGCCAGATCAAGGCCACGGTCGAGGAGACCCTGGGCCGCCTCGGCGTCGAGACCGGTCTGGTCTCCGTCGTGGACAAGGGCGCGCTTGACTGCACGCTCAAGGCCCGCGTCGAGTGCGCGGTGTTCCGCAGCTGCGACGCGTCCATGGTCAACATCCCCTGGGGAGGTGTCATCCAGTAATGGCAGGCAAGATCACCCGTCCGCGTCCGAACAAGGACCGTCTGCGCCGCACCATGATGTTCATGAACGCGCAGCGCCCGGGCCTCATCAAGGATGCTTATATTTACGGCTGCGACTCCATCATGCTCGACCTCGAGGACGCGGTCGCCGTCAACCAGAAGGACGCCGCCCGCTTCTCGCTGTATCACGCGCTGACCACGATCGACTATGGCGACACCGAGGTCATCGTCCGCATCAACGGCACGGACACCGAGTACTGGCAGGAGGACGTGCGCGTGTGCGTCGCCGGCGGTGCCGACGGTATCCGTATCCCGAAGTGCGAGAGCGCTGAGCAGGTCAAAGAGGTCGAGGCCGCCGTCGAGGCTGCCGAGAAGGAGTTCGGCGTCGAGGTCGGCCGCACGCTGCTCATGGCTGCGCTCGAGAGCCCGCTGGGCATCATGAACGCCTACGAGATCTGCACCGCGAGCGACCGCATGCTCGGCTGCGCCATCTCCGGCGGCGACTTCCGCACCTCGATGCGCGTGCAGATCGAGCCCGACGGCATCGAGATCAACACCGCTCGCTCCATGATGCTGCTCGCCGCCCGCGCTGCCGGCGTTCAGTGCCTCGACACCATGTATCCCAACCTGGATGACGAGGAAGGCTTCCGCCGCGAGGTCGATCTCATCGTCCGCATGGGCTTCGACGGCAAGTCGCTGATCAACCCCAAGCAGATCGCATATGTCCACGAGCGCCTGGCGCCCACCCAGAAGCAGATCGCTCACTCCGAGAAGATCGTGCGCAGCTGCCGCGAGCAGGCAGACGCCGGTGTTGGCGTGTACGTCGTCGACGGCAAGATGGTCGATCCTCCGTTCTTCAAGGAGGCGGAGCGCATCATCGAGCTCGCCAAGAAGTGCGGCGTCTACCACGGCGATCTGTAAGAGAGGAGCCAAGATATGATTAATGCAGTCGGAAGGGATATCCCCGACTACCTGCTCGTCGACGGCAAGGAAGTCTATCAGGGCCGCTTCGCCAAGGACGGCCAGATCCTGAAGCGCGACGCGCCGACGACCGTCATGAACGAGAAGCCCGTCGCCGACAAGCTGTGTGCGAGCATCCGCGAGGCGTGCGAGAAGTGCGGCGCCCACGACGGTATGACCATTTCGTTCCACCATGCGTTCCGCAACGGCGACTACACCGCCTCCATGGTGTGCAAGGTCCTCGTCGAGGAGATGGGCATCAAGGACCTGCGCGTGGCCGCCACCTCCCTCGGTGATGCCCACAACCTGCTCGCCGACTACATCGAGCAGGGCATCATCGTCCAGGTCCAGGCCTCCGGCGTCCGCGGTCGCATCGGTGATGTCATCTCCGCTGGCAAGCTGAAGGAGCCGGCGATCATCCGCTCCCACGGCGGTCGTCCCCGCGCCCTCATGGCCGGCGAGCTGCACGTCGACATCGCATTCCTCGCTGCCGCGTCGTGCGACAAGGTCGGTAACGCCAGCGGCAACGGCGGCAAGAACAACTGCGGTTCCATGGGTTACGCCATTCCCGATTCCAAGTACGCCGACCGCGTCGTCGTGCTGACCGATACACTGGCTCCCTTCCCGAACGTGCCCGCGTCCATCAAGTGCGAGGACGTTGACTGCGTCGTCGTGGTCGACGAGATCGGCGACCCCAAGCGCATCGGCACCAAGGAGGCCCGCGTCACCCAGGATCCGCGCGACCTCATGATGGCCGAGCGCGCTGCCGACATCATCGCGGCCACCCCGTGGTTCGTCGACGGCTTCTCCTATCAGACCGGCGCCGGCGGCCCGTCCCTTGCCGTGACCCGCTTCCTCGAGGAGCGCATGGACGCCAAGGAGATCAAGATGGGCGTCGCCTTCGGCGGCATCACCGGCAACATGTGCGACCTGCAGGATCGCGGCTACGTGCGCAAGATCGTCGACACGCAGGACTTCGACACCAAGGCCATCGCGCACCTGCACGATTGCCCCGATCACGTTGAGATGACCGTGAGCGACTATGCGAACCCCGCGAACAAGGGCGCCTACGTCAACTACCTTGACTACATGATCCTCGCGGCCCTCGAGGTCGACACCAAGTTCAACGTCAACGTCATCACCGGCTCCGACGGCGTGGTCCGCGGCGCGCCCGGCGGTCATCCCGACACCGCCGCTGGCTCCAAGTGCTGCATCATCGTGACCCCGCTCGTGCGCGGCCGCATGCCGACCATCTGCAAGGACGTCACCACGGTGACGACCCCCGGCGAGTGCGTCGACGTCGTCGTGACCGACTACGGCACCGCCGTCAACCCGGCGCGCCAGGACATCATCGATTGCATGGACGCCGCGGGCATCCCGCACGTCTCGATCGAGGAGCTGCAGGAGAAGGCCTACTCCATCGTGGGCGAGCCCGACCCGCTGCAGTGGGAGGACAAGGTCGTCGCCATCGTCGAGGCGCGCGACGGCACCATCCTCGACGTCATCC